>JALHUQ010000153.1 GCA_022866645.1 Woeseiaceae bacterium
ATTAAAGTCGGGCGCCACCACCGGCTCAAAAAATTCCTGTACGTCGCGTGTGGCTGTCGGCCGGTCCGCAAGAATCTTTCTGGCCTTGCTGACCAGGATCGAATCGGCCTCTCCGAATACCTGATCTGCAGTGACAATCATTTTCGCAGGATTTGATCTCGATATTCGGGTCGCGATAATTGCCGGCTCGCGTTGTCCATGCAACGCGGACAGATCTCGCAGCCACGCTGGCATGGCGTCCGGAACGGGTTCGAACAATATCTCCACTACGCCGCCACAGCACTGCCCCATCGATGAACCCAGTGGAAAACTACGCAACGTCGTGTGACGATCATCAAGCAAACTTACAGCAACGCGGGTACTTTGGTATTCCAGTTGCCCGCCGCCGATCGTGCCGATCGTTTCTGTCGACGTGACGATCATCTTTGCGCCGATCTCGCGCGGCGCAGAGCCACGGACGCCGGCCACCGTGACCAAAACCGCCCGCTCCCCGGCCGCCGCCAGATCAGACAACTCATCTATCCACTCATTCATGCTTCGCGGCCAGTAGTGCTCTTAAAATGGCTTCGGGCGTAGCCGGCGCCTGCAGATCCGGCAGCGGACAGTCGTCACTGGCGATGGCGTCGCGAATGGCGTGAAACGCAGACAGTGCCAGCATCAGCGGCGGTTCGCCAACGGCCTTCGATCGATAAATGGTGTCTTCCCGATTCGGGTGGCTCTGCATCAGTTCAACACGAAAGTCCGGCGCCAGATCCGAACAGGTTGGAATCTTGTAGGTTGATGGCGCGTGCGTCCCGAGTTCGCCGCGATCGTTCCACCACAGTTCCTCCGCGGTGAGCCAGCCGACACCCTGCACATATCCGCCTTCAATCTGTCCGCGATCGATCGCGGGATTCAGCGAGTCACCGCAATCGTGCAGGATATCAACCCGCAATGTTCGATTCTCGCCCGTCAAAATGTCGACGACGGCTTCGGTCACTGCAGCGCCGTAAGCGAAATAGAAAAAAGGCCGGCCACTGAAGGTCGTCCGGTCGTAGTTAATTTTCGGCGTCTTGTAAAAACCGGTCGCCGATAAGGGCACACGATCGGCCCAGGCAAGCTGCACCAGCTCCGGGAAAGTAAGCGACTTGTCGCCGGCAAAAACCCGGTTGTCGATGAATACGACTTCCGCCTCCGCTACCGAAAAATGTCGCGCCGCAAATTCGCTGAGCCGCAGGCGAATCTTCGCCGCCGCAATTTTGGCCGCCATGCCGTTCATGTCTGCGCCGCTGGATGCGGCGGTCGCAGAGGCGTTCGGTACTTTGCTGGTATCGGCGGCCGTAATGCGTATGCGATCGATGTCGATCTGAAATTCATCGGCCACAACCTGGGCAACCTTGATGTACAAACCCTGCCCCATCTCGGTGCCGCCGTGGTTGAGCTGAATCGTGCCATCTTTGTAGACATGCACGAGCGCGCCGGCCTGATTCAACAAGGTATTGGTGAACGATATGCCAAACTTGACCGGTGTCATCGCAATACCGCGCTTCAGTATCGGGCTGGTGTCGTTGAACTTGCGAATCTCCCGCCGTCTTTTCTCGTAGTCACTGCTCACAAGCAATCGGTCGAAGATTTCTTCAATCACATTATCGTCGACACGCTGCTGGTAATGCGTAATGTTGCGCTCGTCCTTGCCGTAGAAATTGCGGCGGCGTACTTGCAGCGGATCCTTACCGAGCTTGCGGGCGATATCCTCGATTGCGTATTCGATCGCAAACATGCCCTGCGGTCCGCCAAACCCCCGAAACGCCGTGTTGGAGACCGTATTTGTTTTGCAGCGGTGCGAAAGTATGCGGACGTTTTCCAGGTAGTAGGCGTTGTCGCAACTGAACATCGCACGATCATTTACCGGGCCGGACAAGTCCGCGGACATGCCGCAACGCGAAGCGAGTTCGAAGTCGATGCCAAGTATCAAGCCGTTGTCGTCAAATCCGACGTCATAATCGATGACAAAATCGTGCCGCTTGCCGGTCATGATCATGTCATCGTCGCGATCGAGACGCAGTTTGCACGGGCGGGCGGTTTTATCACTGGCCAGCGCCGCGATACAGGCGATTAGCGCCGCCTGACTTTCTTTGCCACCAAACGCACCGCCCATACGTCGGCAAATAACAGTGACGTCTTTCGCCGCGCGATTTGTCGCGTGAGCGATCATCATTTGTACTTCGTCCGGGTGCTGCGTCGAGCTGTACACCGTGAGGCAGCCGTCTTCTTGCGGCACGGCCATCGCGATTTGGCCTTCAAGATAAAACTGGTCCTGGCCACCCAAAAATACGCGACGCCTTAAGCGGTGCGGCGCGGCCTTGAGCGCCGCGTCCGGTTCGCCGCGAATCAGCGTCTCACTCGGCAGAACAAAGGACTGTTTTTCGACTGCCGTCAGCGCATCCAGAATAGCTTCCCGTTCCCGGTAGTCTATCCGTGCGAGTCGCACCGCCTTACGCGCCGCATCAACCGTACGCGCAGCAACGGCAAATACAGGTTGCCCGACGCATTGCACCAGGTCCGTCGCGAATATCGGATCGTCCGCGATGATCGGACCGAAGTTATTGTCACCCGGAATATCCTGCGCAATGCAAACATCGACAACCCCTGGCGCGGCGAGAACTTTTGAGAGGTCCATCGCGACCAGCTCAGCGTGTGCGACGGAGCTCATGCCGACCGCGACATGCAGCAGATTGCGCGGCTCGGGAAGATCATCGGTATACGACGCGCGACCTGTCACATGCAGGTGTGCGCTATCGTGCGGCAGCGGCGCACCGACCGCCGGCTGACGTTTGAATGAAGTCTTAATGCTGGCGTCCATACGTGTACACCGTCACCGTGTCGCCACTCTCTGTTTCCGCGAAGAATCGTCGCAACAGATTTTGCACGGCCAGCAGCCGCATGTCCGCCGACGCTCGCATGTCGGATATTGGCGCGTAGTCCTCTGCGAGTTTCTCGCAGGCGCTTTCTATGAGCTCGTGAGTCCACGGCAAGCCGACGATCGCCGCCTCTGTTTTTTCAGCACGCCGAACCGTAGCGGCCAGCCCGGCACAGGCCATACGAAATGATGCGACTCGGCCTGCATCGAGAACGAGACGGTATGCCGTGCAGACGCCGGAAATATCCTGATCAAACCGCTTCGACCATTTTTGACTTCTGACGAGAGCCCCATCCGTGGGTAGTGGAATCCAGATGCGCGCCACGAATTCGCCGGGCTGCAAATCATTAACCATGTAGTCGTGATAAAACTCATTGATCGCGATTTCTCGTTCCACGACTCCGAGGCGTAGGACCAGAGTGGCATCCAGCACCATGAGCGCAGCCATCGAATCGCCGATGGGAGAGCCGTTCGCAACATTGCCGCCCAGCGTGCCGGCGTTGCGGATTGGAGGAGACGCGAAACGGCGAAACATTTCGTCCAGTCCCGGGTAATGCTTGACAATCACGGGCACCGCGTCCGTCAGAGTCGCCGCCGCACCGATATCAATCTGCGTATCGGTGACGCGAACGTCAGCGAGTTCGCTGACACGGCCCGTGTAAATGACTGTTTCAAGCTCGCGATGTCGTTTGGTCACCCACAATCCCACGTCAGTCCCACCGGCAAGCAACGTTGCTTCCGGATATTGCGTCAGCAATGCGGCCAGTTCGTTCGCATCCACAGGGGCGAAAAATCGTCGCCCGTCGTGTTCGATGCAGAGTGAGCCGTTGCGCTGGATACGCTTCAGGGCACTCGATCGATCAGGCCGTGGCGCCGGCGTCGCCGAATACATCTCATTTGCGGCAGCGATAATGGGACGATAGCCAGTGCAGCGACAGAGATTGCCGGACAATGCGTCATCGATCTCCTGACGGCCGGGATTCGGGTTCGTTTCATACAACGCGTACAGCGACATGATGAAGCCCGGCGTGCAGAAACCACATTGCGATCCGTGTTGACTAACCATCGCAGACTGCACCGGATGCAGTTCGTCACCGTGAGCCAGACTTTCCACTGTCATCAGCTCTTTGCCGTCCAGCGTCGGCAGGAACTGGATGCAGGAATTGATCGCCTTGATCGTGACGTCACTGCCATTGGCAGCCAGCTCCGCGACAACCACGGTACAGGCACCACAGTCGCCCTCGGCACAGCCTTCTTTCGTGCCTTTACGGCGGAGGTCTTCGCGCAAGTACTGCAGCACGGTTCGTGTTGGATCCACATCACGAATCTCGATGACCTCGCCGTCAAGCAAGAAACGAATCGTGGCGGCGTCGCTCATAGGTCTCAGCTGCCCCGATACGTCGAGTAAGACCAGGGGGAACAGAGCAAAGGAACGTGATAATGCTCGTCGTGTTTAACGGAAAAGCGGATGACCACGGTATCCAAAAACGCGGGGTCATCAATGGCAACCTTGTTGCCGCGGTAATAGTCGCCGATATCGAATTCCAGCTCGTAGCTCCCGGTCGTCATCGCCGCCCCTTCGAGCAATGGCTTCTCGGTCCGGCCGTCGGCATTGGTCATCGCAAAAGCGACGCGCTCACGCTGTTTACCCAGTGAGAACAATCGAATATCGACACCGGATGCCGGGCCACCCTTGGTGATATCGAGGATATGTGTCGTTAGTCGTCCCATTCTTACCTCGCAATCTGGCCTCTGGCTGAAGCGCAGTTCGCTTTGATTATACTGTGCCAGGTTGTCATGAATAACAACAACTTGGCCGGAACTGCGGCCTGATGCGCGCGCGACATCAAACACTGGAGGCACAAAATGAAACGACTGTCATGGGCACCACAGTTGTTCGTATTGTTCGGTTGCGCCGCCAAACCAGACGTGGCCTACCTGCAGATGCCCGGCATGGAGGGTCTCAATCTGCCGTTCTCGTCCGCCGTCAGTCGCAGTGCACTCGGAGCAAACGGCCTTGCCTCAATGCTCGTGTCGAAATTGAGTGTGTTGCCATCACGGACTAGCGAGCAGTTCATCCCGTCGCGACATCAGTGCCGTAAGCCTGCGTTTGTCGAGCACATCGCCGAGGTTTTCCACTAGCACGTTATCGGTCAGCTCCGCGAGCGCCTGCTTCCAGCCCGGGCTGATCGGAATGGGTGCCTTTTTCAAATGCGCGGGCCGACCTTTCCTGGTCGAGAATGCCCGTTCATGCTCGCTGAGAATCAGGCCCCAAGTCGAGCGGTCGTACAGCATTCGCTGTTGGGATCGCCCTTCATTAAAAATCAAGACGTCGAAAACATACATCGCAGACCATTGCTCCGGGATCGAGCAGTTTGCACCGCCGCCCTGCCCGCTTGCTGAACGTTCGACCTCGTTGCTGCTATTGGCCGGAAGGAATTGCAATGAACCGCTATCGCCATCGATTTCGCGCACGACGGTAACCGGCACCATGTCGAGCTTCAGCAAACGATCCAGGCGATAAGCGGCAACCCCGGGGTAAGCGCCCCGATTCGACTTCTCGAACAATGCAGTGACAGCGCTACTGCCGTCGCTGACCTTAACCATCGTCCTCGGCGGAGTATTTGCAGCGCCTGCCACTTTTTCGACAGGGATGATTTC
>JALHUQ010000154.1 GCA_022866645.1 Woeseiaceae bacterium
AAAGCGGTCACTGATTGCCTAATCAGGATATCCGGCGATACATTCCATCTCCACGCGCGCGTTGGCAGCCAAACCACTCGCACCCAATGCACTGCGTGCCGGGTAAGGGTGCGAAAAGTGTTTCTTGTAGATTTCATTGAAGGCGCCCCATTCAGCAATGTCGGCCAGGAACACTGTGCACTTGACCACATCCTTCATGCCGAGTCCGCGCCGAGCGAGCGCAGCCTCGATATTCAACATCATCTGCTCGGCTTCGGCCTGGATACCACCTGGCACCAGATTGCCGTCAGCATCTTCACCAATCTGACCGGCAAGAAAAAGCAAATTGCCGACCCTTGCGGATTCGGAAAAGGGATAGCCCATGCCTGCGAATGGCCCGTCGTCATACCTGGCAATCTCTGCCGCATAGGTACCCGTGGAATTGGTAAACAGAAAGACTCCCAGGACGATGTAGATCGATACTGTCAGGCGGTTCATAGTGAAGCTCCGGTAAGGACGATAGGCCAAAAGATAGCAGAGTTCAGCGGCGCAAATGGTCCGGGCGTCCGCTTGTGGCCGACTGCCGTCATTCGAGTGTTAAACTAACGACTGACTGCTGCTGACCCGAAGCAGACACTAACAGGATCGAAAAAATAGAATGTCGGACGTTCGAAGAGTTTCGTGGAGTCGATTGCTAGCAGAGGGCTCAGCAATTGTGCTCAGTATTCTGTTGGCATTTTCGATTGACGCGTTTTGGCAAAATAGGCAAGACATTGAGCACGGTCGAAAGCTCGCAGACGCTCTCGCGTCCGAAATAATTGAAAACGACCAAATGCTAGCATCGAAGATTGATGACGCTCGCGATGCATCTAAAAGAGCAAGAACACTACTGGATATCATGGCGAACCCGGGAGATGCTGGACATGACTTGCGACGACTTGCGGATTTAGGGAATGTTTTTGTGCTGGAAAGTTGGACTCCCGATACAGATGTGTACCAGCAGGCTCTCGCCTCGGGGCAACTACTTTTAATCGATGATACGGATTTAAGGTTTGACTTGGCGGGCTACCATTCTGCGCTGAATCGTGTCGGCGATATTGTCGAAGACATAAGTACGCAGTATTACCTCGAGCTGGAGCCGTTCTTGGCGAAGAACACCGTTTACACCGATATTGCCCATTCTGAGTGGCTTCAAGATATTCCTCTGCCTCCATTTTCGACTGATCTCGAATTATTGTCGAAGAATTCCGAATTATGGAGTTTGATTGCCCTCCGGTTGGAGGCCGAGATTGCCCTCATTTCGTATCTTGAACGCGCGCAGAAATCCGGCGATGAGCTAGGGAAATCACTGCTCAGCTATTCAAACTAGCGAGAGACGAACGTCCGCAACTGGCCGTTCTGAGTCAGTCGCGACTAAACAGAACGAGCGGCTGCTTTGCACTCGGAAGCAGCCGCCCAGGTGGTAAACTGTTGGCAGACTGCTGCTGACCCAAAGGGGACTGTGTCGAATTGGAAATGAGAAGCCTCAGTACAGAATTTGGAACCACAATGAACAAAGCATGTACATCTTGGTGCCGAAACTCTTTGTTATTCGTGTCGCTACTTTACGTTCACTCGGCGGGCGCTCATCACGGGGTTGACTTTCTTACTGTTCAGACGGCGCACGTGCCTGAGCAGGGATCCGGATATGCGTTAGGGCGCGCAGACTATATCGCCGGGGACGTGGATGAGACCGAATTTGAGCCCGCACTCCTATATGGTGTATCCGATTGGATGTCAGCGGAGGTTCATGCGCATATTGCACGCCAAGAAGGAGAATCGTTTGAATACGAATCAATCGCTCCAGCACTTAATTTTCGTCTAACACCGCGACACAGCAATTTGTCGGCGGGGGTCTCCGCAGAATACGAGTTTCAACGACACTCTGACCAAGATGACGTTATAGGGCTCACGCTGATGAGCGCCTACAGCGTTTCGGACTGGATGGTGGCAGCGCATGCGAGAATGGAAAAACCGTCTAGTGCCAGTCCAGAATGGAAATATGCTGCGGGCGTACGTCGGTCTTTGAATGATCGCATTGCTCTAGGTCTCGAACTTAACGGTTCGCTGGAAACCAGCAATGAGAACGAATGGCTGTTAGGTTTTTACGGCGAATTGACAGAAAAATTTACCGTGAATGCCGGCTTGGGCACCGGTCCCGATGAAGGCGCTGACTGGTCATTACGGACAGCATTTATCTGGCAATTCCGCTGACAGCAATCTATTTGCGGTCAGGCTCAGGGACCAACTAGCAGTATCCGCTTGTGGCCGTTCTGAGACAGTCGCTAGGAAGCTGAACGAGGGGCTGCTTCGCACTCGAAAGCAGCCGCTGATGCCCTGCTGGAGAAACTCACTTGGTCTCCCTTTTGGCGCATTCCGCGCCGGCCGACACAGCGGCCGGCCGCGGCCCGTCCGCTAGGCGCGCCGCGCAGCCATGAACTCGCGGACGATCAGGGCGAAAAGCGTCGCGCTCAAAGCCAGCATGCAGACGTTGACCGTCAGAGCGAGCGGGCTCATGGCGGCTGCGCGGATGGCGAGCGCCGCCGCCGGGGCCAGAGCGCCGAGCAGTGCGACGAGCCCGGCCACCGGAAGCATGTACTTGCGAAAACCAGCGAGTCCCATCGCCAGGAAGCCGACGATCACCAATGCGCCTCCCACGTAGGCGGGGAGTAAGGCGGTACGGCTGGAAGACATCAGGAAAGCGCCGACGCCAAGCGCGATCAAAAGCACCGCAAACACGACGATTTTCTTGGGCATTGGGGGCTCCGGAAGATTGCCAAAAGAACGGCACATGATAGCCGCGGTAGTAAACTAATGCGAGAAAGCGCCTGTCCCACTCATGCGTTTCCACTCGTGAATGACGGCTTTCGTGGCACCATGGGGATTGAGGCAGTTGAGACAACCTCTTTAGCTGTGTCGATCATTATTGTGGCCGTATTCCTAAAGCATGATACCCGACTCGTTAGGCGCTGAAAAAAGAGCTTTCCTGACCGACCGCTTTTGGCCGAAAGCGGAACCTAGTTTTACCTCAATTCTGCCGGTCTGAACGGCCGCTTTTGGTGCGGATTCAACCGGTCGACGCAACATCTAAACTCTAACATTAGAGAGGAGGATGTTGATAATGAAGCAAAGACCAAGAATCTATTATTCAGATGCGCAGAAGGCATTGATGTGGGATCGCTGGCAGAAAGGCGAATCCATAAACGCGATAGGCCGACTTTTTGATCGAGGCCATTCATCGATTCAGCGTATTTTGTTAGAAATGGGTGGGCTGCCACCTGCTCCGAGAAAGCGCTCACGATTGTCGTTAACGTCAGCAGAACGCGAAGAGATATCGCGTGGTGTTGTTGCCGGTCACTCGCTGCGTTCAATTGCAGCATCACTTGGTCGTGCTCCCTCGACTATTAGTCGCGAGATTAACCGCAATGGTGGCTGTCGGGATTACAGAGCGAGCGAAGCAGATCTGGCGGCCTGGGATCGGGCATACCGGCCCAAGCGATGTAAACTAGCGGCGAACCGTGCGCTAGCCCGTATTGTGGCGAAGAAACTCAGGAAGCTGTGGTCACCTGAACAGATCGCCGGCTGGTTGAAACGCATGTATCCGGACGATGAGAACTTCCAAGTGTCCTACGAGACCATCTATCGCAGCCTCTTCATACAAGCACGTGGTGCCTTGAAAAAGGAGCTTTTACAGCACCTTAGGCGAAGGCGGGCAACGCGTCGCTCGCGTCACCATACGCAGAAGACAGACAATCACGGCAGGATCCTCGACACGGTCTCGATCAGCGAACGGCCCGCGTCTGCTGAAGATCGAGCGGTACCCGGCCATTGGGAAGGCGATCTTATCTCTGGATCCGGTAACACGTATATCGCGACGCTGGTTGAACGTCACACACGCTA
>JALHUQ010000155.1 GCA_022866645.1 Woeseiaceae bacterium
ACGCCTATTTTCCGCAAGACATTGATCGAGGCATTGCGCAGGCGTTGATACTCCTTATCCGTCAAGGTCTGTGCAGGAGCGACGGTGATTGAATCTCCGGTATGGACGCCCATGGGATCGAAATTTTCAATCGAGCAGACACTGATGCAATTGTCGTTCTTGTCCCGAACAACCTCCATCTCGAACTCTTTCCAGCCAATTACCGATTCTTCGAGCAGAACCTCAGTGGTCGGCGACATTTCCAGACCGTGGGCAACGATGGCCTCAAATTCTTCGAGGTTGTAGGCGATACCACCGCCGGTACCGCCTAATGTGAAAGACGGCCGAATGATAGTCGGGAAACCGATATTCGGCTGCTTCAGAAGTGCCTCTTCCAACGAATGTGCTATTTCGGCGCGTGCGGTTTCCAGGTCAATTTCCGCCATTGCCTTCCGAAACAAATCGCGGTCCTCCGCCATGTCGATGGCTTCCCGCGACGCGGCGATTAACTCGACGCCGTATTTTTCGAGCACGCCTTCGCGCGCCAGATCCAGCGCACAATTCAAAGCGGTTTGCCCGCCCATCGTCGGCAACAACGCGTCGGGTCGTTCTTTCGCGATAATTCGCTCGACCGTCTCCCACTGCACGGGTTCGATGTAGACGGCGTCGGCCATCTCGGGATCCGTCATGATCGTCGCCGGATTCGAGTTAACCAGAATGACCCGATAGCCCTCCTCGCGCAACGCCTTGCAGGCCTGGGCACCGGAATAATCGAATTCACAAGCCTGGCCAATGACAATTGGGCCAGCTCCGATAATCAGGATGCTGTTGATGTCAGTGCGTTTTGGCATGGTCGGGTGCGATTTCTCGTGATAATTTAGGTTAGGTAGTTGCTGTAACTTATTATTTTATAAGGTTTATAACGATTACGAAAAAATTGCCTTCATGCCAGTTTTCTTCTGCACTTCCATCTGATGGATGAAGCGCTCAAACAGCGGCAGCAGATCATGCGGTCCCGGACTCGCCTCCGGATGGCCCTGAAAACTAAACGCCGGCTTATCCTCGATGGCGATTCCCTGCAGTGTCCCGTCAAACAGGGAGCGATGCGTCGCGACGACATTCGCCGGCAAGCTGGACTCGTCGACAGCAAAGCCATGGTTCTGGCTGGTGATCATCACCTGTCCGGTAACGAGGTCCTGCACAGGGTGGTTCGCTCCGTGATGTCCGAAACTCATTTTTTCCGTCTTCGCGCCCGCAGCCAGCGCCAACAGCTGATGCCCAAGGCAGATTCCGAAAATGGGAATACCGACCTGCAAAAACGCCTGAATTGCCTCGATCGCGTACTTGCACGGTTCCGGGTCACCGGGACCATTGGACAGGAAAATTCCGTCTGGCAGCATCTCCAGCGCCTCCTCGGCACTCGTTTTCGCCGGAACGACGGTCATACGACAATCCATGTCCGACAGCAGACGCAAGATGTTGCGTTTTATACCGAAGTCGTACGCTACGACATGATACGGCGCGATGCGACGGCTCATTATTCGTGGCTTGCGACCAAATGTCGTTCCCAGACACCACTGGTAGGCGGACTTCGTCGTTACAAACTTGGCGAGATCCATCCCGGTAATGCCTGGAAATTTTCGGGCGTGCTCGATGGCGGTCTTTACCGCTACCTCGCCCGACATGATGCAGCCCGACTGGGCGCCCTTCTCGCGAATTATCCGGGTCAGCTTGCGGGTGTCTATATCGGCGATGGCAACCGTGTTGCCCTGCTTCAGAAAATCGACCAGGGTTCGCTCCGATCGCCAGCTGCTGGTTAGCATGGTGCTATCTCGGACGATGAGGCCTGACGCATGAATCCTGTCGGACTCCATATCGTCGCTATTGGTACCGGTATTGCCAATATGGGGGTAGGTCAGGGTAACGATTTGTCGGCAATAGGATGGGTCGGTCAGAATTTCCTGATAACCCGTCATTGCCGTATTGAAGACCACCTCGCCGATAGTCTTGCCTTCGGCCCCGATAGAGGTGCCGTGAAAAACTGTGCCATCTTGTAGTGCAAGTATTGCCGGCGTGCTCAAGTACGAACCTCACGTTGAACGAAAATCAGACCGTTACAAGCGCAGGTCATCGCAGATGTGCCTGTTTCAGATGCACAAAAGCGGAAGGATTTTGCCTTCCGCTCGCGAATTCGCTGACCGCCCAGCGATCCGGCGTAGTGTACTTAAGGGAGCCTGTCCACGCCAGACTCTCGCGGCACTATTTTCCCCGAACCGATAACTATGGATGACTAAGCAACACGTCCTGCATCGAATAGCAGCCCGGTGCCTTGTCGACTACCCATTCGGAAGCTCGCAGTGCGCCTTCGACAAAGACCTGCCGTGTCGTCACGCTATGGGCAAAAGTCAGTTTCTCAGTATCGGAGCTCATGGTTACCTGATGATCACCCGGCACTTCGCCGCGACGCTCGACCCGAAACCGAATTACGCCAGTGCCTGACTCGCCGCGGGACGACGCGATCGCCTCGCCCAGCTTCAATGCTGTGCCCGACGGCGCGTCTTTCTTGTGAATATGATGGGTCTCAAACACCTCGACCTCGAACCCAGGTCCGAGCGACGCCGCGGCGGCCCGAACCGAACGCTCAAGAACCGCGATACCGAGGCTCATGTTTCGATCGAAAACCAATGGGATTTGCGCGGCCGCCGTTCGGAGCAACAAAAGCTGCTGCTCATCCAGTCCACTGACGCCACAGACCAATGGCTTGTTATGGCGAACAACAGCGTCAACCACACGCAAGGTGCCCTCCGGCAGACTAAAATCGATGACGACATCCGCTACCACCACCAGACCATCAATATCCTGTCCGCGCTGCCAGACACCGACCAATTCAAGATCGGGCCGTCGCCGTACGGACTCGGCAATAGCCTGACCCATGCGTCCAGCTCCGGCTATGGCAATTGCGATTGGTTTGGTTGCGATAACGCGCCCTTCGTCCGGAAACGCTAAATACTACTCAGTAATGCGATCAAAAAACCGCTTGACGGTATCGAGCCACCCATCTGCCCGCGGACTGTGCTTGTCGCCGCCTGTTCTCAGCGCTGCGTCAAATTTCTCCAGCAGCTCTAGCTGCTCTTTCGTGAGGTTTACAGGCGTCTCGACAGCAACCTGAGCAAACAGGTCACCCTTGCGCGAATCGCGAACCGTGGTAACGCCCTTGCCACGCAGTCGAAATATCTTCCCGGATTGGGTTCCGGCAGGAACTTTCAGCGAAACATGGCCATCAAGCGTCGGCAATTCCACCTCGCCGCCCAAGGTCGCTGTTACGAAACTAATCGGCACCTCGCAAGCGAGGTTAGCGCCATCACGTTCGAAAATCTTGTGCTTGCCGACGCGCAGCTCGACGTACAAATCGCCTGATGGCCCACCATTTCGCCCTGCCTCACCCTCGCCCGACAAACGGATACGATCACCATCGTCGACGCCGGCGGGTACTTTGACCGACAGAGTCCGCGTCTTCCTGATGCGGCCGCGACCATGGCATTCACCGCAGGGATCACTGATCGTGGTGCCTGCGCCTTTGCAGGCTGGACAGGTTTGCTGCACAGAAAAGAATCCCTGTTGCATGCGAACCTGGCCAGCACCGCCGCAAGTCGAGCACGTAACAGGAGAAGTTCCTTTCTTGGCGCCTGATCCGTCACAGGTACCGCAGCTGACTTGCGTCGGCACATCGATCTCGACGGTGTCGCCTGCCACCGCCTTTTCGAGGTCCAGTTGCAGTTCATAGCCGAGATCCGCGCCACGAAAAACTTGCGGGCCACCGCCTCGGCGTCCGCCACCGAAAATATCGCCAAAAACATCACCGAAGATATCGCCGAAGCCTTCAGCACCGCTGAATCCGGGTTGGCCACCCGGTCCCGAGCGTACTCCTTCGTGCCCGAAGCGATCGTAGCTCGCTCTCTTATCGGCGTCCTTCAGGACCTCATAGGCTTCTTTGGCTTCCTTGAATTTCTTTTCCGACTTGCCGTCGCCGTCTTCCTTGTTGCGGTCCGGGTGAAACTTCATGGCGAGGCGGCGATAGGATTTTTTGATCTCCTCCGCTGACGCCGATTTCGGGACCCCAAGAATTTCGTAAAAGTCGCGGTTAGCCATTTCTTTCTTTTAAGTTTCGGGCGCCATTCCGGCGCCCGATGTTTGTTACCTGGTGGATACGAATTCGTATTTACGCAGACTTCGACTTGCCGTCCTTGTCAACTTCCTCGAACTCCGCATCGACTACGTCATCCGCAGCCTTTTCACCCTCGGCACCAGCCTCGGCCGATTTCTCTGAATAGAGCCTCTGCGCCATGCTGCCCGATGCCTCACCCAGTGCAGCGGTTTTGACTTCAATGGTATCTTTGTCGTCACCCACCAGCGCCGTTTTCAGGTCGGCAACCGCATTCTCTACGGCAAGTCGTTCCTCAGCTGTCGCCTTTTCACCCAGTTCTTTCAGCGTCTTTTCCGCTGAGTGAATGAGTCCATCCGCCTGATTTCGAGCATCAACAAGCTCACGGAACTTGCGGTCCTCTTCAGCATGCCGCTCCGCATCGGTCACCATCTTCTCGATTTCCTCATCGGAGAGTCCGCTGGAAGCCTTGATGACAATATTCTGACTCTTGCCTGTCGCTTTGTCCTTGGCCGACACGTTAAGGATGCCGTTCGCGTCGATGTCGAACGTCACTTCAATCTGCGGCAAACCTCGTGGTGCGGACGGAATGTTAGCGAGATCGAAACGTCCAAGCGACTTGTTGTCCAATGCGCGCTCGCGTTCACCCTGCAAAACGTGGATTGTAACGGCTGTCTGGTTATCGTCCGCTGTCGAGAACACCTGTTCAGCATTTGCTGGAATCGTCGTGTTCTTGCCAATCAACTTTGTCATCACACCGCCCAATGTCTCGATACCCAGAGACAACGGTGTTACGTCCAGCAACAACACGTCTTTTACCTCGCCCGACAGAACGCCACCCTGGATAGCCGCGCCCAGCGCAACGGCTTCATCGGGATTCACGTCGCGGCGCGGTTCCTTACCGAAGAAATTCTGCACTTCCTGCTGCACTTTCGGCATACGAATCTGACCACCAACCAGAATGATATCGTCAATCTCGTTAACCTTCAGACCAGCATCTTTGAGTGCAATTTTGCAGGGCTCGATAGTGCGGGCGATCAGTTCTTCAACCAGCGACTCAAGTTTCGCGCGAGTCAGTTTAATGTTGAGATGTTTCGGACCGCTGGCGTCTGCCGTGATGTACGGCAAATTGACCTCGGTCTGCTGCTGCGAACTGAGTTCAATCTTGGCCTTTTCTGCCGCCTCTTTGAGACGCTGCATTGCCAAGGGATCCGACTTGATGTCCACGCCGGTTTCGCGTTTGAATTCAGCGGCAAGATACTCGATAACGCGCATGTCAAAATCTTCGCCACCAAGGAAAGTATCACCGTTGGTCGAGAGAACTTCGAATTGATGCTCGCCGTCAACCTCCGCAATTTCAATGATAGAAATGTCAAAGGTACCGCCACCGAGGTCATAGACCGCGATTTTGGTGTCGCCGCGTTTCTTGTCCATGCCGTAGGCCAGCGCTGCCGCAGTTGGCTCATTAATGATGCGTTTGACATCAAGACCCGCAATCTTGCCGGCATCTTTCGTTGCCTGACGCTGAGAATCGTTGAAATAAGCGGGTACGGTCACAACGGCTTCCGTGACTTCCTCGCCGAGGTAATCCTCAGCGGTCTTCTTCATCTTCATCAGCACGCGAGCCGAAATCTCCGGCGGAGCCATTAGCTTGCCATTCGCCTCGACCCACGCGTCGCCATTGTCCGCCTTCCCGATTTTGTACGACACCATGTTGATATCACGTTGTACGACGTCATCTTCGAAACGACGACCGATCAGACGCTTGACAGCAAACAGCGTATTTTTCGAGTTAGTAACTGCCTGACGTTTTGCCGACTGGCCCACCAACACTTGATCGTCTTTGGTGAACGCTACAATCGACGGCGTTGTTCGATCGCCCTCGCTGTTCTCGATAACCTTGGGGACACCGCCCTCCATTACTGCAACGCAAGAGTTCGTGGTACCAAGGTCGATACCAATAACTTTACCCATGTTCCGACGCTCCATTGTGTAATTAATCAATCTGGCTCTCTACGTGGGGCCAGCGCCCGGCGTTTCAAGCAACCAGGCTCATTTTGTCGATCGGCAGCCCTTATTCAGCGACTACAACGACCATTGCCGGCCTTAACAGCCTGCCATTCAGGGAATAGCCCTTTTGTACGACGGTCAATACCGACCCTGGCTCGACCTCATCCGAGGGCTGCATGCTGATTGCCTCGTGGAATTCCGGATCGAATGGCTCGCCGGCCGGATCGAGCTCTTCGAAACCGAATTGCTGCAAAGTCCCGCCCAGAATCTTCAAGGTTGCCCGGCTACCTTCGATGAGACTCTCAACGCTCGCGCTGTCCGCGGCCAGCAAGCCCATTTCCAGGCTGTCTTTGACGGCCAGCAGCTCGCGCCCAAATCGCTCCAGGGCATATCGATGCGCATTTTCGACATCTCTGCTGGCACGCTTCCTGACGTTTTCGAGTTCGGCAGCGGTGCGTAAATAGCGATCCCAGTTCTCTTCTGCTTTCGCTTGCGCCAGTTGCAGATCCGAAAGCGGATCATCAGCCCTTTCCAGCAACTCGCTTACCTCGATATCAGCCGGGGCGACCTCTTCGGTCACCGGCAGTTCGTTGTTTTCATCGTCGGGGCGTCCGGCCTGTCCGTTCATAAGTTTCTGACTCCAATACTCTGCACCGGATGCTGTTTCGGCGGCCAATTAGCAAAAGACGGTCGCAGTCTGGGGATAGGCTAAAAAATATCAAGAGCAAGCGCCACGATTTTTCGGGATATCGGGGCAATCAGGTGGATTGATTCAGCGCAGACTCGAGCAATCGAGCGGTAACATCGACTATCGGCACGACGCGGTCATAGGCCATCCGGGTAGGACCTATCACACCCAGAACACCGATAGTGTTGTCACCCATGTGATACGGGGCGGTTATAACGCTGCAGCCGTCGAATATCCGAAAACCGGACTCCTCGCCAATAAACACCTGTACGCCGTTGGCGTTAATGCTGCGATCTAAAAGGTCGAGTATCAGGCGTTTGCGCGAAAAGGCGTCAAAAAGCCGCCGCAAAGTCCCAACATCGGAAAGCTCTGCAAAATCCATCAGTTTGGTCTCGCCCGCGACGACATACTTGTTATTGAGGTCCGTCGCACCGTCCATCGCGGACTGGGCGACCGAAATGATCTGGTGCATGGTCTGATTCATCGAATCCCGGGTCGAATCCAGGTCTTCCAGCAAGCGACTACGGACTTGCTCGAGAATGACGCCCGCATAATTCTCATTGATGAAATTTTGTGCCTCTTGCAACTCGCTCGCAGTGAAATTCCGGTCGGTATGCAGAATTCGATTTTGCACCTCGCGGTCATTCACGACGAGAATGACCAGAACCCGATTTTCAGACAACGGCAAAAACTCAATTTGCCTGAGGGTAACTCTGGGTGCCCGAGGCACTGTGACCAGGCCCGCCATGCTCGTGAATTCGGACAACATATTCGAGATCGCGCCCACGAATCCCTCGGGATTACCCGATTCTCCGCGTATTTGAGCCTGAATCTTGCGAATTTCGCGATCGTCCGGTTGCCGGTATCGAACCAGCGTGTCCACAAACAAGCGATAGCCTTTGGATGTAGGTATGCGTCCGGCCGATGTATGGGGGGCGGAGACCAATCCCAGGTCTTCGAGGTCCGACATGACATTTCGTATGGTGGCTGGACTCAGGTCAAGGCCTGCATCCTTGGCAAGGGTCCGCGAGCCTACCGGTTGCCCATCGCGAATATAGCGCTGGATCAACACGCGCAATAGATGCTGGCCGCGATCACTGGGTACAGGTTTGGAAGCTTCCGCTGACATTCAAAGGAAACGCTAGCAATGGCTTGGCGGTGGGTCAAGGGTTTGCCACAATCAGTCTATGAGCAAAAAATTTGAAAACATCGCCATCGTCTGCAAACAAGACGACCCACGGGTCATCGACCCCCTGCAAGACCTCTGCGATCATTTGACCAAAAGCGGGGTGCGCCTGCTTCCCTCTGACGATATTGAAAACGCGGACCTTATTGTCGCGATCGGAGGAGACGGTACTATGCTGCATGCGAGCCGGATTGCCCGGGAATCCGGCACCCCGATTCTTGGCGTCAATCATGGGCGACTGGGCTTTCTGGCCGACATTACGCCCGATGAAATGATTGCGAGTCTTGATCATGTTCTGCAAGGGAACTACTCGTCGGATTCACGGTTGCTGCTTGAGGTGAATTTGCGCCATAGCAACGGCGAAGAACTGACCGCCTTTGCGCTGAATGATGTTGTTTTGCAGCGTTTTGGGACCGGACGGATGGTCGATTTCGAGACGCGGGTCGAAGGCCGGTATGTCAACACGCACTCGGGCGACGGACTCATCGTTGCAACGCCCACCGGGTCGACAGCGTATTCGCTCAGTTGCGGTGGCCCGATCATTGAGCCGCAGCTGGATGCGGTCGTTATTGTGCCGGTTTGCCCACATACGCTGACTGACCGACCGATCGTTATTTCGGCGAGCCAGGCAATTGAGGTCACGCTTCTGGAGCGTGACGACACAAAAGCGGAAGTCACCGTTGACGGATTCTCCATCGGAGACATTGTTCCGACC
The DNA here is from genome assembly GCA_022866645.1 of Woeseiaceae bacterium. Taxonomy (GTDB): domain Bacteria; phylum Pseudomonadota; class Gammaproteobacteria; order Steroidobacterales; family Woeseiaceae; genus UBA1847. Next base: position 8,741 of record JALHUQ010000155.1, read on the forward strand.
GACAAATTGCGAATTTCCGCCGCAAAAAACCGCGTTACACTCCTCCACCCACCCGGTTATGATTTCTATGAGATTTTGCGCTCCAAACTGTTTTGGGGCCGGGACAGCCGCAAACGAAATGCCTGAGAGTCTGGAAATCTGACATGTTGATGAACCTGCAAGTACGCGACTTTGCGATCGTCGAAAAAATCGATATCGAATTCGATCCAGGTATGACAGTGCTGACCGGAGAGACCGGCGCCGGAAAATCAATACTTGTTGACGCGCTGGGCCTGGTCCTGGGCGAACGCGGTAATGCACAACTGGTTCGCGATGGCGCGAAACGCGCGGAATTTGCCGCCGAGTTCGACATCTCAATGCTGGCGACAGCTTGCGCGTGGCTCAACGAGCATGCACTGGATCTGGACGGCGAATGTCTGTTGCGCCGTGTCATTAACGCGGACGGCCGGTCCCGGGCGTTTATCAATGGCAATTCAGTACCCGTTTCGCAGCTTAAGAATCTGGGCGAGTTGCTGCTGGATATTCACGGCCAACAGTTTCATCAGTCGCTGGGGCGACGGTCTGTACAGCGCGATTTGCTGGATCATTACGGCGGACTGCTGGAGCTACGGGCCGAAACTGCCACGCGATTTTCAGTGTGGACCGCAGTAGCCGAAAGGCTGGCACAACTGCTCGATGCGGACTCCGACCGGGCGTCGAGGATCGATCTGCTAACGTTTCAACTGCAAGAACTTGAATCATTAGGGGCAACTGAAGGTGAGTCAGATGCACTCAACGCCGAACGCCAGATACTGCAGAATAGCGGCCGCCTCGCGGCCGGCGTTGCGGCGGCTCTGGACGCACTAATGGACAGCGAGTCGAGCAATGCCAACGGTTTGATTGCCGAAGCGACTCGATCACTCAACGCTCTCTCTGCATTCGATCCGTCGCTCCAACCACTGATAGAAATGCTGGATACCGCAAGCATACAAATCTCCGAAACTTCCGAGACCTTGCGACGCTACGGCGATGATATTGATATGGACCCGCAGCGCCGCGACTGGATTGAAGAGCGCCTGGACGCGCTGCGAGCGTGCGCTCGCAAGCATCGCGTGACGCCGAACGAATTGCCTGCATTGCAGCAAAGATTGCAGACGGAATTCGATGACATGACCCACTCGGCCGAGCGCGGCCGAGAACTGGAAGCGCAGTCCGCCTCCCTAAGAAAAGATTTTCTGGCAAAAGCGAGCGCCCTGTCCGTGGCCCGCACAAAGGCCGCGACGGTGTTCTCGGCTGCGGTCACAGACGCCATGTCGGGTCTCGGCATGCCCGGCGGAACTTTCGAAGTCGCTATTTCCAGGCGCGATGAAGCCTCCGCCAGACCGTGGGGAATTGATGAGATCGAGTTCCTGATCAGTGCAAACCCGGGCCAAAAGCCGCAGGCGTTGGCCAAAATCGCCTCCGGTGGCGAACTCTCTCGCATGAGTCTCGCGATTCAGGTGATCGCGAGCGACGGCAGCAGCATCCCGACTATGGTTTTCGATGAGGTCGACAGCGGCGTCGGTGGTGGCGTGGCCGAGATGGTGGGCCGGCGTCTGCAGGAAATTGGCGAAAATCGACAGGTTCTGTGCGTGACGCATCTTCCACAGGTCGCAAGCCTGGCGGACCATCACTTCAGAATTAGCAAAGTCAGCGACGGCAAATCGACCCGGACTGGCCTGCAGGTGCTGGGTAAGGATGAGCGAATTGAAGAAATAGCCCGAATGCTGGGCGGAGTCGAGATCACGCGTAAGACGCTGGCCCATGCCGAGGAGATGCTGGCAGGCGCACGCCAAAAATTCCTCGAGTCAACTGCAGTGTAGGTAACGGTCGGCTAATCCGTTATTGGCGGCGCCTTTTTTTTCTTCACGTACAGCACCAGACTGTGATCCAGCAGCTCATATCCGTGTTTTTCCGCTATTTCGCGCTGAATTTGCTCAATTTCCGTGCTGATAAATTCGACAACCTCGCCAGACTCCACCACGACCATGTGATCATGATGCTGACCATCGTCGAGCTCGAAAATTGAATGTCCGCCCTCGAAGTTGTGGCGCGTCACAAGACCCGCCGCTTCAAATTGAGTCAATACCCTGTAGACCGTCGCAAGGCCAATATCCTCGCCTTCCCGAAGCAAATGCTTGTAGATATCCTCGGCGCTCATATGGCGCAATTTGGTATCCTCAAGAATCTCGAGTATTTTCAGCCGCGGCAAGGTGACCTTCAGGCCGGCCTGACGAAGTTCGTTTCTTTGCTGCATGAATTTACTCTCACAGGTATGATGCGCGCCTATTATGACCAAGTGGCTGAATATTTTCAGCCTGAAACGTTCAGATGATGATGACTATGCGTAAGACAACTCTGCTATTCCTCACATTCTTCTGCCTCGCGCTCGCAAGCGGCTGCGTTTATCGGGCCAATATTTCGCAGGGAAACCTGATCAAGCAAGAGGATTTGGATCAGGTCACCATTGCGATGACGAAGAGTCAGGTCCGCTATTTGCTGGGTACGCCGATGATCGATGATCCCTTCAAGCGCAATCGTTGGGACTATGTCTACTACGTAACCATTGGCCGCGACCCGGCCGTCCAAAAACGTTGGGTGTCTATCTTTTTCGAAGACGAAAAAGTCAGCGAGATTCGTCTGGATCAGGAATTGGCCCCGGAGCTTTAGCCAGGCTCGGCGTTGCCCATAGTGCGGCCGGAGAGCGCCAGTCGGCGGCGAGCTTCTCGGGGATCGAGTTTGAGCGGCCTGTAAATCTCGATTCGGTCACCTGCCTTGACTGCCCGGTCCCGATCTACTTCGTAGCCCCAGATTCCGACCGCCATCGTGTCGAGTCTGTAGTCAGGAAAAGTTTTCTGAACACCGCTCAGTGCTATGACATCGGCAACCGTCGCACCGGACTCGACAATCAGAATTTGCAACAGCTGCTTTTCCGGCACTGCGAATACGATTTCTACTTCGACCTCAGGCACAGACTGAGCTAGCCGTAAATCGCATGCGCGCGATGAGTAAATGAGCCGATCAAGGAATTACAGGTCTCTTCGAAGTAGCGCCCGAACAGGGCATCCGTCACTCGATTTTCAAACTCAAACTCCATCTCCAGAGACACCTTGCTGCCGTCGTCACCCAGCTGCTCGAAACGCCAGCTGCCGGCGAGATGTGCAAATGGACCTCCAACCAGCGCTATGCCCATCGCTATGCCTGGCTGCAAAGTATTTCGCGTTCGAAACGTTTTCTTAATACCGCTGCGCTTCATTTCGAGCGATGCCTCGATGGTTTCGTAGTCTTTTGAATGCAAAGTCGAACCCGTGCACCAGGGAAGAAATTCCGGATAGGCAAGCACATCTTCAACCAATGCATACATCTGCCCGGCTGAATAAGGAACTAACGCGCTGCGGGTAACTTTTCGCACAAAGCTCCCGTCAAGTGACGGCGTTGATGAGCACGAACAAAATTCCAATGGGCGCAATGAATCTGGCCAGAATGCGCCAGGCTGAATAAAGGGAGCCGGATCCGCCCAGCTCATCCGATGTCGAATTTCGACACATGACCCAGCCGGCAAATATCGTTATCAACAAGCCACCGAGCGGCAACATTATGTTGCTCGTCAGATAGTCGACGTTGTCAAAAAATGTCCCGGCCAGGAATTTCGTATCCTTCAGCACATTGAACGATAGCGCGGAACCCAGTCCGATAAACCAAATCAGGCCACCGACAATGATCGTCGCCTGCGCACGAGTGCGGTGATATTGCTCGACTATGAACGCTACGCCAGGCTCCATAAGACCGATAGCGGACGTCCATGCCGCAAAAGCCAGCAGCACAAAGAATATCGTCGAAAAGAACACGCCACCCGGCATCTGGCCGAACGCTAATGGCAATGTCTGGAATACGAGCCCGGGGCCTTCAGCCGGGTCGAGACCGTTTGCAAACACCAGCGGGAAAATTGCAAGCCCTGCCAAGATTGCGATCGATGTGTCCGCCGTGACGACCGCAGCAGCCGATCCGGTAATTGAAGTCTCCTCAGGCAAATAGGCGCCGTAGGCCATGATCGCGCCCATGCCAATGCTCAAGGTAAAAAACGCCTGACCGAGCGCCGCGAGCACACCACCCCAGCCGAGTTTGTCGAAATCTGCCGTGAACATGAATGCCACGCCCTGCGAGAAAAAGCCGGTTGAAATCGAGTAACCGAGCAAAACAAGCATGAGAATGAGTAAAGCCGGAACCATGAAGCGGACGGCTTGCTCGAGGCCACGTTCGACGCCACGCGCGACGACGAACACGCACAATGACATGAAAATCGTGTGCCAAAAGACCACTGTCTTCCAGTCGCCAACAAACTCTCCGAAGTGTGCAGCGACGGCCGTTGCTGAAGCGCCTGCGAATGAACTCGAGGCACTCTTACCAATATAGGCGAGAGTCCAGCCTGCGATCATGCTGTAGTAAGAAAGAATAAGAATGCCCGCGAGCACGCCCATAGCACCAACCACGCGCCAATGAACAGAGCTGCCCTCTTCTCTACCCAACAACTCCATCGTAGCAACCGGATTTCGGCGACCTCTGCGTCCGATTAGAATTTCCGACATCATCACCGGCATACCGATCACAACGACGCAAACAAGATAGACGAGTACAAAAGCACCGCCACCGTTTTGCCCGGCCATGTAGGGGAATTTCCAGATGTTACCCAAGCCGACAGCCGATCCTGTGACAGCAAGAATAAAAGCCATTCTTGATGACCAGTGGCCGTGAAGTGAGGTGCGCTTTTCGTCGCCCGCCAGATTACTTAGCATTATTATTATCTCTAATCGGCATTGAGTGCAGGATTCTTATACAAATTCCGGTGCCTGACAACGCTTAGGCCGTATAATCCGCACGCGCCCGATCGCGCCTTAAGAAAAATCCATGAACAATCAGAAGAAAAAAAAGCCGTCCGGAAACCTGATCGCCGTTAACCGCAAGGCGCGTCACGACTATTTCATCGAGGACACTCACGAGGCTGGCCTGGTCCTGGAGGGCTGGGAGGTTAAGTGCATCCGTGCGGGCCGTGCGCAAATAACAGAAGGTTACGTAACGCTCCATAAGGGCGAAGCCTTCCTGGTCGGTGCGCATTTTTCGCCGCTCACGAGCACGTCGACGCACATCAAAGCTAACCCGACCCGATCGCGCAAGTTGCTCTTCAATCGGCATGAGCTGGATCGCCTGACTGGCGCCGTCGAGCGCAAAGGTTACGCCCTGATCCCGCTAAATCTGCACTGGCACAAAGGTCGGGCAAAACTGGACGTCGGATTGGGGAAAGGCAAAAAACAACACGATAAACGTGCGGACCAGAAAGATCAGGACTGGCAACGACAAAAAGAACGAATCCTGAAGAAATAGGCCCTGGCGAAGCCAAACAGGTCCGAATAGTGATAATCACACTTGTAATTGCTTATTCGGCCACTACACTAGTCCGACACGGGGGTGACATGGCTTCGACGTGGGTCGCGAAACTCCGAGTGCATGCCGAGGGACAGGTGACCTCGTAAATCCAGCTGTAAAACTTATAGTTGCCAACGAAGACAACTACGCTTTAGCTGCTTAAAAACCAGTTTGAAGCCTTCTGCCCGGTACGTGCCTATGCGTCCGGATCCCAGGAGTCACCTACATAGGACCGCGGCGCGGGCGTGTTCAGGGTCCAAACCGTTAAATCCTTACTGAGCTGGCTGTGAGTTTTCCCTGCCCGTCGGGTAGCTCGCAGTGAGATTAAAGACGGAATAAGCATGTAGAGCTCGTAGCGTAGGTCTTGCGGACGTGGGTTCGATTCCCACCACCTCCACCAATATGCCCCTAAGTTCAAGGACTTAGGGGCTTTCTTGTTGTCTACCCAACGCAAAAAAAGGGCCTCACGAGGAGGCCCTGTCTCACGTTGAAATATGATTTGCGCAATTGCCCTATTCTGCGAGTGCCTTATCTTTCAAAGCAACAACCACCGATTTCTCCTCTCCGTCTGTCCCCGACCGCGGATGGTAGCCTCCAAATGGCATTGCCAGGAAAGCCTGAGCATGGACCTGAGCGGCTACCGGCAGATAGTCAGTTGTGGCAGTCTTGATCGCCGTGGCGATAATACCGGCGAGTATATTCCCTGACCCTCCACCCGTATCAACGACGACGGTCTGGTCGTACGACCACAAAATGTCGTTCGTCTCAGTCCCGATCAAAACGTAAGAGATGCCGACTGTCACGTTCCCCGCTATGACCGCATAATTCTTGTCCCAGCTCGTGATCGTCATAAACAGTACTGAATCGGCACCGAAGTTTTTCTTGAACATTTGCGTCGGAAGCCCTTTTATCTGAGATCCCTCGATAATTCCTTCACGTTGAAAAATATCAGCAACAATCGGCATAGGCATCACGTAGTAGCCAAGATTCGAAAGCGGTTGGCTAATGGTTGCGTTCAGTAGATCTCCCGCATTTGCTGCCGTCGACTCATTTATGGCTGGCACGACGAGCATTGAAACCGGCTTTTGATCTCCGTACATGAGTGGGTAGGCGCCACGCTTGGTGGTCGTTTGAGCGCAACCGGATAGCACTGCCAATACGAGCAATATTATTATGGATCTGGTCATGATGCTTAGCTCCCTTGCTCGTTAGTCGCTGCCAATCTTTCCAGAAATATTCGTGATTCCGGATACAACTTCATCTCGGCCTCATAATGTCCCAGGGCGATACTCTCGTTTCCTCGACGAGAGGCTATGTAGCCTAACTCCGCATGAACACCGGGCGGCACTTTCAGGTCACGTTCTTTGGATTCTTCGACAATGCTCTCGAGTTCGGCCACGTGTTTGTCCAGATTTTGATCGGACGGGTCCTTTGTGTAGTCATATAAAGTGTTCGCGTACTTTCCCCAATAATATCCAGCTTCCGTCACCGTCGCCGCACAGCCGCTGAGTAGAAGCAAAGCAACTACAAGCGCACCTAGTAACGTCTTCATTATCTAATCCTCACTTCGCGAGTTTGCCCATTAGTGAAATGGAGTTCTTTATCCAAAATAATGGAGCCGTTCTTCGTAACTGTGAGCCGTTGCAGGCCACTCTCAACTTTTATCGTTATTGTTTCGAGGTTCTGATTTTCACTATCGGCAGCACCTGCTATCCCCATGGTAAATTTAGTCAGGTCTTCCTCTCCAATTGCACGCGAAAACCCCGGCGTTACTGATACTGTCAATCCGACCAAAGTCTCACCGCGAATTATCAGTGTCGTGTCCTCGTCGATGCCCGATGCTCGTTCCTGATGCGCGCCACATCCGACCAAAATGGCAGCAAGTACAAATACGAAAAAATTTCTCATCGCGGTCACCTAATTATCAGAGATATAGTAATTTTCCAGCGGCTGCGTAATGCTCCCGCTGGTCAAAGAGACGAAAGAAAGCTCGTTGAACTCGTCTTCGCCCATCGAAGAAAGAATCTCGACGGAGGCAACCTTTTTCCCCGGTAGCATGACCATTGCGCCAGTCTGCGGATTCTTGATCGTGCGTCCATTCTCATACACGTAAAGCATCGCGCCGACTTCCAGACCCTGGCTCGGCCCGCCAGAAATAATATACGCGCCGCCCTCCTCGGCCAGGAGATATGATCTCCATGGCTTGCTGGTCATATTCTCAACGAGATTGCTTATGAGCTGCGAAATAGCTTCCGACATTGATTTATCGGTCAGGCTTTGATCATAGCCAGCACTTGAACCTGCTCCGAATGTCTTTTTGGCCTCGGATGTCGCCTCGCCCGCACCTTCAGTCGCGAAGACGATTCGACCGGTCGCAACATCGATTAGACGAACATTCACTTTCGAGTACGCTTTCTGAGTTTTCTTGCGTTGAAAAATGCCACTCTCGCTCTCAGTCGAGCGTCCAAATTCACTGACAGATCCAACAATCAGAAAATCGATACTCACACCTTCCTCTTTCAGTCCGGCTAGCATCTGCTCCGCCGAAACGTTATCCGCATCAAGACGTTCGAACATGAGGAATTTTCCAGTCTCAGTAAGGCGTGCGCTCAATATGTCGGCGGCTTGCTTACCGAGGCGATCGCCCGAGTCATCTACGAGAAACGAGGTGCCGGATTGAGTTTCATTCGAAAAACGGGCGATTCCCACTTTTCGCTTCAGAAATACGCCAGGCGCATCAACAGCAATTTCGCCGGTTGTCGCATCCAGTACGTTTTGTCCGAACGTATTCTCCGGGATAAGCACGGATGAGACGACAATCAGAATTGCAGACATTATCGTCATGGCAATCGCATTATTTCGATCAGACATCTATTTGCTCCAAAGAGAAATTCGATTTCTCGCAATATGTCGACGCACCATACTAGTACATTAGGTAAATACTAGCGTTTCACGTCACAAGAACGCAATTGGCCGTATATTCCCGGAAAACGTTGCAATCGCACGCATATACATTTGGGGCGCTACTTCAATCAAGACGGGGCACAAATTACCGAAAGGAGTGGATCGGTCTCCTTTAACGCCAAACTCGCATCAAAACGATGCCGGTCGACCCACTGCCGCAATAGCAGCGAAATACTAGAACAAAACCCAGCAGACGATCCAGAAAGGGTTCACAGCCGAAAAGGCTCTGACCCCTTTCCGGTTTAGCTAGTCGGCGCTGAGGATTTCCTGGACTTTGCTTTCGAGGCTCGTCATTCCGCCCTCTCTGCCGTACTCGAGTGCCGTTTCGTCATCCGCACCGCTTAAACTCTTTCGCAAAGCCAGTAATGCACCAACGCGGTTTCCGCTGCCGCAGTGAATGAGTACCGGGCCTTCCGCGTTCTCGATTAGCTGGTCCAGGGCGCTGGCGCTGTCAAAACTGATCGAATCACGCCCAATTGGCAGGATCAGGTAGTCCATACCCAATCCTTCAATTACCTTGGCTTCGTCGATGCCACGGTCTTCGCCTTCTGTTCGAAGATCGATGACCGTTTTGTAACCCTGTTCGGCAAATACTTTCAGTGCCGCCTCGTCCGGTTGGCCGGCAGACGTAATTCCATCGACTGGCTGCACGATGCCGGCTCTAACGACAGCATTGAGATTGACCTTCAACGTGGAAGCGCCAGCAGTGCCGTCTGCATAGGTGGCACTGATTGCCAGCGTGGCCAGAACTGCCGCAAACAAACGTATCTTCATTTCTAATCCCTCAGTTTCATGAGCCCGTTGATTTCGATTCCTCGACTCGTAAATCGAATCTCAACCGACATCCGTTCGTACATGCTACCGGATAATGCCAGCACGTCGGCTAAAGCCGTGCGAATCGCCATTGGCAACTCATTCTCCTCATCGCCTGACGGCTGCTTGGCCATCGCATCACCGACCATCGAATAGTAGCGTGCAGAGTCCATGCTCATGCTCATGAACGGCGCCTTATCAGGACTGGCAGCACGCAGCATGGCAGCGGATTTCGTCTCCGCATCCACTCCCACCGAGACAGACAACGCGTCTTTCGATAATGCCGCGAAAGCGAGATCTGCAATTTCTGCGAGTTGCGCCATTTCGAGTTTTACCGGCTTGCCATCGGGCAACAGATTCAGAGCTGCAATCTGCGGATCCATCAGCGCCGCCAACATGACCAACGCTTCCGCATTTTCGATTGCGATCAATATGGAGGCATCGATCGAGTCGGGCGGCGTATTGCTTGCCATGTCCATGCCCTGAATGTCGGTAATATTCGCAACGAATCCGCGAAAACTGTAGAGAACGGGCGGCAATGGTTGGTTCAGCGCCTCGCGGCCTTTTGCAACACCCGCCTGCAGGTCAGCAAAGTTCTCACATTCGTACGGATCCGCTTCCATCGCATCGAGGCGAGCCTCGTAGAACTCTCGTAGCGCCAGCGGATTTAATCCGAACCCAAATGACATGAATCCGCCTGGATCCGATCCGAGACCCGGAACCGCAGCAGGGACAGTGGCGAGCCCGGACGCGATGTCCTTGCGAAGCTCGATTATCATTGCGCTCTTGGCCTGCTCCGACGATAAGTCGGTGTAACCAAAGACGATCCGCGGCGCAATTCCAGCCATTTCCATAATTTCAGCCGAACACGTTTCCGTCAGCTCGGGCAGCGGTTCTGAAATCGCGGCAAACAATTCTTTATCCCGTTCTGTCGCCTTGCCAGCGAATATTTCAGCGATTCGCTTGTTGTTGACGAACCCGATCATTTGCTCAGAAAATCCGTACTCCTTTCCGATTGAACGCAGCGTATTGCTCTTTTTCAGGCTGGTGCGGGGCTTCTTGAGTCCCAGAGCCTCGGCGATCTGAGCTTCATCATATTTCGCCGGTACGACAGTGATAACCGCCTGCTCGTCCAGTGTTGCGACGATCAGCCGGATCTCGTCGGCGTCGATGTATTTGTATGACTCACCGCTGGCTTTGCCAACCAACAATCCTTCTCCAGCCTTCTCTTCGATACGCTCGATGGCGGCATCAAAAAGTTCTGTTTTCGACAATTCGAAACGAAGCACCGGTAGCAATCCGTTTCCGTAAAAGGCGAATGCAGACTCGCGCGCGATACCAGCGCCGCGGATACCATCCAGACTCATGAGTGCCAGTACCTCCTCAGCCACACCACGGAATTTCTCGGCCTCATCCGCCCCCTCTTCTTCGGCTGACATTTTGACCAGCTGCTCAGCCATCACATGTCGCAGAATGCGTTGATAGGCTTGCAGAATCTCATCAATCGTCGGCTCGAGCTTGTCAGCCATTTTTGATGGCAACGGTTTCGTCGCGGCGAATATATACGGCGTATCAGCCGGTACATAACTCAAAAGGTCTGCCGAATTACCGGACGCTGCGTGCGCAGTGGAGATAGAAAGAAGTGCAGCAGCGAAAAACGAGAACGCGCATTTGGCTGGTTTAATCATGTTTACCTGTCCCATAGTGTCCTACGAAATTTTACGTATGCTTCAGCACCTGACCGTGTTGCTGTTCACATACGAACGATCCCGCAACCAGTGGCTGCGGACATCAATCCGTGACGAAGACGAGTAAAGTAGCGATTGCTGACGGTCTGTGTGGGTGCGGTGATATTGTATCGGGCCGCTTGCCGTCTTGGCGATACCATAGCATAGCAATACACTGTGTCCATGAAAATTTCGGCTATCCAACAAACTGACTATGATGAAGTACTGGCCCTGAATTCAGAATCGGTACCCCATGTGAACCTGATTGGGCGCGACCAACTGCAGTGGTTTGATGAACACGCTTCCTTTGTGCAAGTCGCCAAAATCGATGAGCGCCTGGCTGGCTTCATTATCGGACTACGCCCCGGCACAGAGTATGCGAGTCCGAACTACCGATGGTTTTGTGAGCACTACGACGATTTTGCCTACATCGATCGGGTCGCTGTGGCGAAATGGGCCCGAAGGCAAGGTATTGCGGAAGCACTTTACACAGCATTCGCTAACTCCCAATCCGGCGCGCCGGTGCTGACCTGCGAGGTTAATATTCGTCCCGCGAATGACGGGTCTATGATTTTTCACGAACGACTGGGTTTTCGCCAAGTCGGCTCTCAGGAGACCGATGGTGGAAAGAAGGAAGTGGCGTTAATGGAGAAAGCACTTTGAATACTGAACAACAAAAGCGACGGGAATTCGACGTCATCATTCAAGGTGCTACTGGTTTCACAGGGACTCTGGTTGCCGAATATTTGCTAAGACAATACGGCACCGCGGGTGAACTGCGTTGGGCTCTGGCCGGGCGCAACGAGAAAAAATTGCGCGAGGTTCGAGACGGCCTCGGTGCCTCAGCCAGCAAACTCGAGCTGATTGTTGCGGACAGTTTTGACAAGGTCGCCCTGCGAGAACTTGCTCTGCGAACTCGTGTCGTCCTGACGACAGTAGGTCCGTATGCGTTGTACGGTTCGGACCTGGTTGACGCTTGCGTCAATGCCGGCACCCACTACTGTGATCTGGCGGGTGAAGTGCACTGGATTCGAAAGATGATCGACGCACATCAGGAACGCGCTAAGGAAACCGGGGCAAAAATAGTGCACTGCTGTGGCTTCGATTCGGTACCCATGGATATCGGCGTTTGGTTCTTGCAGGAGGCTGCTCAAGAAAAGTTCGGCGCCTACTGCAGTTCGATCAGCATGCTCGTCAAGGCAACAAAAGGGACGGCCCGCGGCGGTACGCTGGCCAGCATGATGAACCTGATCAAGGAAAGCCGCGAAGATCGATCAATCGCCCGTACGCTGATTGATCCCTACAGCCTGAATCCCGAGGGCGAGCGCGATGGTCCGGATGGGCGCGATCAGCAAAAAGTCGTATACCGGAATGACGCAAATTCATGGACAGCGCCATTTGTAATGGCGGGCGTCAATACCAAAGTGGTACGACGTAGCCACGCACTTGCCGGGTTTCCTTATGGCAGAGATTTCCGCTATGACGAGTCCGTTCTAACCGGAGGCGGGTTCGTCGGATGGCTCAAAGGCACGATCATGGTATTGGGCCTCGCGTCGTTAGTGATTTTCGCCTCCTACTCGCCAACCCGAAACCTTTTGCAACGATTCGTACTCGCAAAACCTGGCGAGGGACCCGATCGCGAATTGCAGCAAAAAGGATTTTTCAATCTGATGCAGATCGGCGTATTGCCGGATGGCACTCAACTGCATGGCCGGATCACCGGCGATCAGGATCCGGGCTATGGCTCGACCAGCAAGATGCTGGGCGAATGTGCGGTTTGCCTTGCCAAAGACGATCTTGAAACCGGCGGCGGTGTCTGGACGCCTGCTTCCGTCATGGCAAGGCCGCTGATTGCGCGCCTGCGCAAAAATGCAGGGCTAAGTTTTGAATTGAAAGACTAGTGTTCCGGTGAATAATGAAATGACATGTCAAACTTTTCGCCGGCCTCGATTCTTATCGGCAAGCGATTCCTCGGAGTAGCGACCGGGCAAGTCGAATAATCGTTAAAAGCGCAAGGTGGGCTATAGGATTTATTGAAGTCCAGCACCGTCAGTCCATCCTCGCCAGGCAAGGTGGAATACAAAAAGCGGCCTGCCCCGTAAGTTGCGTCTCGGTTGGTCTGGTCGCCAAACACATAAAATAGCTGATCACCCGAGGCATACGCTTCCAGGCCATAGGTCTTCCCGGCAATTTCGAATTCTACGATCCCGGGTGATTCGGGGTGGTAGCCAAGACCTTCGATCACGGTGTCGACACTAACGATTCTCGGTTCTGTGTAACGGCGCAATGTCGCCTGTACTCGCAAGGACGGGTCAATATCAAAATAGGGCAGTGGACCGAAAGACTTGACGAATGGATGTTCGAAGTCACGCAACCGAATAGCGTACCTGCCCTCCCTTTCCACGACCGTCCATGCAAGAGAACCGTGGCTTACCATTACATCCTGACCCGTAGTGTCAGCGGGAATGATCATTTCCCTGACCCGCTCGCCGCCACTATGCACAGCAACACCAGGCCGAACGGTCATCGATACCCCGTCAGGACCGACTGTGAAAATGCCGATCTCGGGGGAAGTATCAGCACTGATAACGATGTCGTTGCTGGCGGCCGAACCGAAACTGTAGACACCCGGCTCCAACCAATACAAGCCGATCTGATTCAGGTAGCCGGACGGCATCTTGAGTTGTTCAATTCGCCACGCCCGCCACTCCAGCACCTCGGTCTCGTGTGCAGATGGGTCAAAAGTCGCGCCGCTTAAAGTCGGAGAAGTCATCAATATTGCCACTATCGAAGCTACAAGCCATGCTGTTGCTCGTTTTGTCATGGATCGGATTGTGCCATATCAATTCTCGATTGGGGTCACTATAATCCGCCGCCTGCCTCCAGAGCCACACCCCGATGTCAGAAGTATCCAAGTTACGAAATATCGCGATTATCGCGCATGTCGATCATGGCAAAACCACACTGGTCGACAAGATGTTGCAGCAGTCCGGCACACTCGGACCCCGTGCTGCCACACCCGATCGCGTCATGGATTCGAACGACCTTGAGCGTGAGCGGGGTATCACCATTCTGGCCAAGAATACCTCGGTCAAGTGGAACGGCTACCGTATCAATATTGTCGATACGCCCGGCCACGCCGACTTCGGCGGCGAGGTGGAACGCGTTTTGTCTATGGTGGATAGCGTCTTGTTACTGGTTGACGCCGTTGACGGACCTATGCCGCAAACCCGGTTCGTCACGCAAAAAGCCTTTGCCCAGGGGCTGGTTCCCATTGTTGTCATTAACAAAATCGATCGTGATGGTGCGCGACCCGATTGGGTCGTTAATCAGACTTTTGATCTATTTGATCGTCTTGGAGCGACTGACGAACAGCTCGATTTTCCGATCATCTACGCCTCGGCATTATTCGGCTATGCAGGCCACGATTCGAGTGTCCGCGGAGGCGACATGACGCCGCTCTTCGAGACGATCGTCAAACACGTCCCGCAGCCCGACGTCGATGTTAACGGCCCTCTGCAACTGCAGGTTTCCAGCCTCGCCTACGACACTTACGTCGGCTTGCTTGGCATAGGCCGAATCAGCCGCGGTAGCTTGAAAACGAACGCACCGGTCAGTGTTGTGCATCCGGATTTCACATCTCGGCGCGCGCGAATTCTTGAAGTGTATGGTTTCGACGGCCTGAAGCGAACGCGCATCGATTCCGCAAGCGCCGGCGACATAGTCATGTTCAGTGGCATCGAAGAGCTCGGCATATCCGATACGCTGTGCGATCGCGATCATGAAGATGCGCTGCCAGCACTGAGTGTCGATGAGCCGACGGTCAACATGACATTTCAGGTCAATAAGTCTCCCTTCGCAGGTCAGGACGGCAAGTTCTTGACCAGCCGACAGATTCGCGAGCGACTGGAGCAGGAACTCAAGCACAACGTCGCCCTGCGCGTAGACCAGACAAGCGACCCGGACAAGTTTCGAGTTTCCGGGCGCGGCGAATTGCATTTGTCAGTACTCGTGGAAACGATGCGGCGCGAAGGCTTTGAGTTGGCGGTATCGCGGCCGGAAGTCATCATGCGCAATGTGGACGGCGTCGAGCATGAGCCCTGGGAGCAACTCACTGTCGACTTCGACGAAGCGTATCAGGGCGCAGTTATGACGCGTTTGGCAGACCGCAAGGGAGAACTGCAGAACATGCTGCCTGATGGCAAGGGTCGAATGCGCCTCGATTACAAAATACCCACTCGCGGCCTGATCGGCTTTCGTACCGAATATCTGACGGCAACCTCGGGCACCGGTTTGATCTACCACGTGCTCGACGGATATGCGCCTCGAATAGCGGGCACCATTGCACAGAGAACCAACGGAACACTGGTTTCCATGGTCCATGGAAAAGCCCTCGCCTATGCCCTCTTCAATTTGCAGGAAAGAGGGAAACTGTTCCTCGGGCATGGCGCACCGGTGTACGAAGGAATGATAGTCGGCATACACAAACGCCAAAATGATCTGGTCGTAAATCCGACCAAGGCAAAACAGCTGACCAATATTCGCGCTGCTGGAACGGACGAGAATTTGATTTTGTCGCCACCCATACGTTATTCGCTGGAGCAGGCACTCGAATTTCTGGATGATGACGAGCTGCTTGAAGTAACACCGAAGAATCTCCGGCTCCGAAAAAAGAATTTGTCCGAAGTTGACCGCAAACGAGAGTCGCGCCAACAAGCATCGTGAGCGGCGACGCAGCGACACTGGCGTTCGCCGATCTGCAACCTGAAGACATAGTTGCAACTCTTGGCAATTTGGGATTCGACTGCGACGGTCGGTTTCTTGCTCTAAATAGCTACGAAAATCGCGTTTATCAAATCGGCATCGAGGACGAGCGGCCCGTCGTCGCCAAATTCTATCGTCCGGATCGGTGGTCGGACGAATGCATACGAGAGGAGCACGCGTTTTCCATCGATCTCGCCGCCAGGGAAATCCCCGTCGTGCCGCCGCTCGTCATCAACGGCGATACCTTGAAACACGCGGGACACTACCGCCTCGCTGTATTTCCCAGTCGCGGCGGCCGCGCGCCAGACCTCGATAATTATGATTTGCTGACGCAACTGGGCCGCCTCGTCGCCAGAATTCACCTCGAAGGCGAAGTGTCAGCGTTCAAATACCGGCCCCGCATCGACATTGACAGTTACGGCGTTCAATCCATCGATTTCCTGCTCGAAAACGAGTTCATCCCTGTCGGCAACTGCGATGCCTACGAAAGCACCGCCGAACTGGTACTTGACGGCGTAGAGGCTTGCTTCGAGCGCGCTGGAAGTGTGCGAGAGATTCGGCTTCACGGCGATTTTCATCCCGGCAACGTACTCGTTAATCAGGACCGGCTGCACATTGTTGATCTGGATGATTGCCGACATGGGCCGGCCGTTCAGGATTTGTGGATGTTCCTGTCCGGCGACCGTGAGGAGCAGACGCCGCAGCTCGAGGCACTGCTGGAAGGCTATCAATCATTTCGACGCTTCGACCCGCGTGAACTGCATTTGATTGAGGCATTACGAAGTTTGCGCATCATGCATTACGCTGCGTGGATCGCCCGGCGCTGGGAAGACCCTGCGTTCAAAAAGGCGTTTCCCTGGTTCGATAGTGCCCGCTATTGGGACGACCATGTCCTGGCGCTACGTGAACAGGTCGCGCTAATGCAGGAAGCACCGCTGGAATGGCGCGATTTCTGAGTCTCACGTTGACTATCTGGAGGCAGACTGTGTTCTGATGCCGCCAAATGGACCGCTCCCGATGGCAACTCTACTCGGTCTTCGTGCCACTGCCTCGCGAATGATCTCGACCTTGGCTATCAAGTTCGGGTAGGTCTCGATTTGATCGCTGTTCATCGGGGACGTGCTAAAAGACGGCTATTTTGGGTCTTGCCATCGATAGAAACCGGGTTTTCGGACTCTTGCGGCTGAGTGCGACTTAATACCCGCTGTCGGCGCTATTTCGAAGCGGATATTGATTTGCACTCGGTGTGTGGCCGATCTACAGTGGCGGCGGCCTCTATTTGCTGCAATTCCGTGGAACTATGAGTCTCGTGTATGCTCAGATATAGCACTATCCCAAATTTATCTGCGCGGGTTTCAAGCACTTGATCGCAAGCACACAACTAAGAAGCAGCGCTATTCTGTTTTCTCTGCTGGCAGCAGGGTGCGCGTCAAACGTCACCGTCGAATATCCTACAATTCCCGCGCCTAACGTCAAAAAGCTGCCATTGGACGTCGCCGTTCGTATCCCGGCTGAATTCAATAATTTCGTTCATGAAGAGAAAGTCTTGGGCAGGGAGACGTGGACAATTAATCTCGGCTCCGCCAATGCCTTGTTCTTCGAACAACTCTTCGGCTACATGTTCGACAACGTGATTGTTCTTGGGCCCGACGATAACGCGCTTGACTATACTTTCGACGCCCTGATCGAACCGAAAATAGAGGGCTTTGAATTTTCAGTTCCTAACCAGACCAAGACCGATGCCTTCGCTGTGTGGATTCGTTATCGAATACAGGTTTTTGACAGCGCCGGAAACAGTGCATCGACCTGGACGGTCAGTGCTTACGGGAAGAGTCAAAAGGAAGGCATGGGAGGATCAAAGTCCTTACAACGAGCTGCTGTTTTGGCGATGCGTGACGCTGCGGCGCTAATACTATTGCAAATGAATAAGGCAACAAAGATTGCGGCGCTGGCAGACGGTCCACTCGACTTCAGTCAGATCGAGTCCTCCGCGTCGGCAACCCAGGATGCGGCTTACGATAACGGAGCGCCCGAGGCAATATTCGCGATTGGAGGCATTGACGATGACACTGAGTAATTCCATCACTATCGTTTTGGCTTTCGGCCTGGCCGGATGTGTTACTGCGAGCGTTGAAGACAACCGCGAGGAAACGACCGGACTACTGCAGGGTGAAACGGTGGTTGTCATGGCCAAAAGCTATCACCAGGGTAATGAAACCGAGGCCGACTACATCAGTTGCGTAGAAAAGTCGCTTGGGCGCGGGTCGGGCGCACTGAAAGTTGTTCCAGGCCAGGTCTTCGTCGATAGTTTGTTTCCCTGGTTCGAACCGCGCACAGCGCCTTCCGACACCAAAGGCCTCGTCTTACTCATGGAAAAGCCCGGCGTACCGGAAGCCATCAAGCGCATGGGAGTCCGCTATGTTGTCTGGCTTGATGGTGGCACCGAGAGAATAACGCAGGGCGGCAGCCTTTCCTGTGCGGCGGGGCCCGGTGGTGGTGGCTGCTTTGGATTCGCCTGGTGGACGGATGACGCCGATTACGAAGCGTCGATCTGGGATCTGAGTGATTCAGAAGCAGCGGGCACAGTAACCGCAGATTTCAGTGGCACATCGTTTTTGCCCGCACTCGTCGTGCCGATACCGCTCATCGCGCGAACTCAGTCCAGAGCCTGCAGCGGTCTCTCGAAGCAACTCAAGGCTTTTCTCTCAAGCAACGAAAAGGTCTAGCGAAAAGCGGATTTACTTCGGCCGACCACCGCGGATAAAAGCTGCTGCGTAGTATGGCGAGTTGAGCTTCGCGACGGCTACTGTTCGCCCGGAGGACGGCGCATGGACAAACCGCTGCCCACCAAGGTACAAGCCAACGTGCGACATTTTGCCTTCTATGTGGAAAAACAACACATCACCGACCTGCAAGTCCTCGCGTGGAATTGAGCTTGTGCTGGACCAAAGCTCGCCCGTTGTACGCGCTACGGTTTTCCCGGCGTGCCCATAGGCATAGTGCACCAGCCCACTGCAGTCAAAGCCGCTTCGCGCAGCGCCACCATAGCGGTACGGCGCGCCGACCTGATCAAAGGCTATTGCAGCGGCTTTTTCCCCCAGACTTTGAGGCCGGACAACCGCCTCCCGTGCCGGTGATCGGGCTGGCTCGTTAACCGCCTGCGACGAGCACCCGGATATCAAACCCAACATCGTGATAGTAAAGGCAAAAATCGGAATTTTGCGAGCTGTCTGCGTTATCATCTGCTCCACTCTGCGCGGCACACATTGTAACCATACGTGACAAGGCCTTAATACTGTATGAACTGCATCTCAGGATCGATATTACTGATCTGCCTGTTTAGCTGCGTGGCGTGCGACGCCCCGGCGTCCGAAACCGAAGCTGGTGGGGCATCGCTGAACTACGACGTGCATTACGATATCGTACCTGACCCCAACGGAGGATCCGTCGCGGTTAAAATGACGGTGACGCAGTCCCGCGGACAGCTGCGAGAACTATCCTTCGATATCGCCGATATTGAGGCGTCAGAAATTGAAGCAGACGGTGAGTTAGTCATCCTCGATAACCGAGTCAGTTGGCGACCCGGACGTAGCGGCGGCAGTTTACGATGGAGATCCGTAATCTCACACCGACACGGCAATGATGGCTACGACGCCTGGTTGAACGGCAGCTGGGGCATATTTCGAGCAGAGGACATCATCCCCAGAGCCCACTCGCGGGCAATAAAGGGCGCAGCCAGCAATACGAGCGTAGCGTTTGAGCTGCCGAAGAACTGGACCGTGGCTTCAGAATACTCAACGCTGGAAAATCGAAATCCCGTTGTGATTCCCGCCAGGCGATTCGACCAACCGCGAGGTTGGATCGCGATGGGCAATCTGGGAATTCGACGTGAAACCATAGCCGGCACACGAGTAGTTGTGGCGGCACCCGAGGGCCAGCTTGTACGCCGCATGGATATGCTCGCACTGCTGAACTGGATCTTGCCGGAACTGAATCGAGTGCTACCCGATGCGATGCCGAAACTTACGATTGTTAGTGCTGGTGACCCGATGTGGCGAGGCGGCTTGTCGGCACCCGCGTCTATTTTTATTCATGCGAGTCGACCCCTGATCAGCGAAAACGCAACCAGCACTCTGGTACACGAGGTCTTTCACGTAGCAATGGGCGCCACTTCGGCAGAGAGTGGATTTGACTGGATCGTCGAGGGCCTGGCTGAGTACTACAGCCTTGAGCTTTTGCAACGCGGCGGCGCAATCACCGCTCGAAGATACCGGCAAGCCCTGCAGCAACAAGCGCGCTGGTCCGAAGACGCTGGCAAGCTTTGTGGAACGCGCTCGAGCGGTGCCACGACCGCGCTCGCCGTTATCCTGTTTCGTGATCTGGATAAGGAATTGCGCGAAAAGTCAGCTGGCAGGTTTAACCTCGATGATGTGATTGCCCGAATCGCGGCAAGCCGTTCGCGAGTCTCACTCGGGACTCTGGCGGATATCGTCACAGACTTATTGCAGGGCCCGTCCGATGTCCTGCAAATCGATAAACTTCCCGGCTGCCAACAATACTGGCCTATTAGCGAGGCCTGAGTATTTCTATGGACGCAAATCATGATCTCGAACTGATACTACGATCGCGCACACCTATCGTAATCATCGAATCTCAGGACGAGGCACGCATCCTGGAGTTGCTGCAAGGAATCACGCTACGGCGGGCAACGAAGAGTTACATACCCTTGTTTCGCTGGACCATTACCGACGGCCTGCAAAGATTGGACATAGCTCTCGAACCGCAGGCGATCAACTCAAATCCTACAGACGTACTCAAGCATATCCGGGCCGTATCGAAACCGGGCATGTACGTGTTGCTGGATTTTCACCCCTTTCTCGACGACCCGATAAACGTACGATTACTCAAAGACATTTGTATTCAATTCAGAGATATCGAACGACAAATGATTCTGATGAGTCACAAAGTTACGATTCCGAGCGAGCTGGAAAGTTTCTGCGTGCGATTCGATATTGCGCTACCGACTGAGCAGGAACGAGTCCGCATCGTGCAGAAAGCCGTCGATGCATATTCCAGCGATAACCCCGGCAGCAGAGTCCAGATCGACCCGAAAGCCCATCATCTACTGATCAAGAATCTCGCCGGCCTGTCGAACGCGGACACCGCCCGACTTGCCCGCAATGCAATTTATGTCGACGGCGCGATCAGCAAGAGTGACCTACCGAATGTGATGCAGGCCAAATACGAATTACTGAATCGTGGCGGCGCACTGCAATTCGAACATGACACAGCGACATTTGTCGACGTCGGCGGATTGTCGCGCCTGAAAGCGTGGCTATCGCAGAGGCGGCCAGCGTTTCGTGGCGACGAGAGTGCATCGCACCTCGACCCGCCAAAAGGCATTTTGTTGCTGGGCATCCAGGGGTGTGGCAAAAGTCTTGCAGCCAAGGCAACAGCCGGGATATTCGGAGTGCCATTGTTGCGACTCGACTTCGGTGCGATTTACGACAAATACCATGGCGAAACGGAACGGAAGCTGCGCGAATCCCTGAATACGGCTGATGTCATGTCACCCTGCGTGCTTTGGATCGATGAAATAGAAAAGGGAATCGCGGGGCGTGGCGGTGAAACTGGCACAACGCAGCGAGTATTGGGTACTTTTCTCACTTGGATGGCTGAGAAGAAAAGCCATGTCTTTATAGTCGCCACAGCGAATGACATCAGCACCCTGCCGCCTGAGTTAGTGAGAAAAGGTCGATTCGACGAAATCTTTTTCGTCGATCTTCCTACTCTCGAAATTCGGGCATCGATATTGGCCATACATCTTTCGAATCGACATCAGCCATTGGGCAATTTTGACATTCCACGACTGGCCGCTGCTATGGAGGGGTTTTCCGGCGCAGAAATCGAACAGGCTGTCGTCTCGGCGTTGTACGCGGCTCACGCGAACAGGAAGCCCTTGGATACTGAATTCATAAGAGCCGAAATCCAACAGACCAGACCACTGTCTGTGGTGTTGAGCGAAAAGATATCTCAGATGCGAACCTGGGCAGCAGGCCGAACAGTATCCTGCGACTAAATCCCATTTGACGTAACACACAAAAATTTCCGCTGGCAAGTCAGTGACTGAGAGTAGCCGTGATAAACTATCGCCATGGCAAATGACAGCAATAATATCAATGAGTTAGTCGAAGAGGACGACGATCCTACTGTCGAGCTGCAGGCGCCATCGATTTTGTTGAACAGCGACAATCTCTCGGAAGCAGATGCGAGAACCTTCGATGAACACGACGACGGTGACAAGGAGCTGCCGCCAGGCGTTACAGTTTCGGAACTAGAGTTCGATCAACAATCACGCAAAAAAACGATCGACCAGCTTCAATGCGACATTCAGCAGCTGCACGCAAAATGGCTTGGGCTGGAAACCGAGATCGGCGTTCGCCAGACGCAAACTGATCAGCTCAATATTGAAATCAAATCCTTGCGCGATGTTGCCGCGCGCAAATCGAGCCTCATCAAGAAACGTGATCGTAAGATCAAGTCTTTGAAATTGGAAATTCGACAACGCGATGAAAGTTTCCGCCAGTTGACTTCGCGCTACGAGAATCTGCGACTGACTCAGGCCGACAGGTCCTCGGCGTCACAAAAATCGGAACCTGGCACGTCGAATAGCAATCACGATTTTGATGCAAGCAATCACCAGCGACGTCTTCAACAGTCAGAACAGTATGCCGATTCAATACGTCAGCAGTCCCAGGATCTCATCCAGACTAACTCGCGTCTCGAACGCCAAATCGAAAATCTGTCGCAGTCGTTATCGGGCGGGTCGCAAGAAAATGCCCGGTTGAGGGATGAGCGGGCATTGATGGTTGCGTCAGTTGAGAATATGCAGGCTGAACTGGACGCTATTCGACTTCAGCACGACAACGAAATACGCATGCTGCGATTTGAACTTGGCGAAGCACAGAATACCGTAGTACAGACCGATGATATGAACCATCAGCTCGCGTCAGACCTGATCGATGCTCGTACTTTCAAGGAAGGACTTGAGCGCGTGCTCGGAGACGTCGAGGAACGATCGGCTGTGCGCATCAAGGAACTGCAAAAGGAAGTTATCAAGCTCAATCGTAAAGCGGAGAATCTTGAGCAAAAGTTAACGACGAAAAGCGAGGCTATCTCAATTCTGCTGAGCGAGTTGGCGAAGAAATCGGAACATATCGAGTCAATTGGCGAGATAGAGGACGTCATTCACGACATCGACGAGAGGATGTCGGAGCACAGCTTCAAAAACGACGTAAATAGTAAGCGCACGCCTGTCGACAGGATTACGCGAGTGCTTCTCGGCACGGTCGATGGCCAGGTACTTCGCTTCCCTTTGTTCAAAGACCGATTGACCATCGGGCGAACCAAGGACAATGACATTCAGCTTAAAGCGGCTTCTGTCAGCCGGCGACATGCGGTCATTCAAACTGATGGCGAGCAGACGCGCATTGTCGACTGGGATAGCAAGAACGGCATTCAGGTCAATTCCGAAAAAGTGTCAGAACAGATCCTCGCTCATGGCGACGTCGTAATGATCGGCGACGCACGATTTCGATATGAGGAACGCAAGAAACGCGACTCCTGATCGGACCGGTTAAAATGTGAGAGCCCTCACGGTCTGATATTCTGGTTTGGCATATAGTTCGCTTCATTACATGGAACGTGAATTTAGCCGATGATCAGCACAGCTGCAGGAAATCCATTAGCGCTGACGGAAACTCAACAGGTCGCGCACAAGACTGGTAGTTTCGCCGCAAAAAAGATCTGGTTACCGAAATTTCTCTACGATCTCCTGCCCCATTTCTACCTGGTTTCAGGTGTCGCCGCTTTTTTTGCGACTTTGTATATCAGCGAGTGGTTTTGGGTATTGCCGCACTACCTGCTTTTTTCCGCCGCATGCCTGCATATGGGGTTTCTCGTTCACCGACGACGACGCTCGCAGAATCTCGATTCCTCTACCACAGATCAGTCTTGACCCGGGTCCTGAGGTAAGCAAGGATAGGGCTCCTAAATCCCGCGTTAGATCTACGAGCCGCAGTGACTTCGACAGCAGCACCCCTTCACGCCAGACAAGTTGCCAGCAAAGAGTTGGCATTGCTCACAGGCTTGCTTTTTTTCGGTCTGGTTGTCCTGCCGGTTATCATTTACAACGTTGGACAGTCAGTTTTTGGCGCCTATGGCGGTCTTGGTTATGCTGATTTTTTCGGCACTTTGAGCGCAAAAATTCGCGGCGGCGATGTTTTCGCGTGGTTTCTAATACTATCGCCCTACCTCGGATGGCAATGTCTGCGACTTATGATTTTCGCCTGGCGGATTTCCGGATCCTCAAAACGCGGAGCCTAGGCACTGTCGAGATTCTTGCCAAAACGACAAAACGTGACTTGCATCACATTTATCGAAAGAAATTCAATATACCACTGCGACACTTTGTAAAATATTGGCTAGCGGCGGCATCGGCCCGTCGTCCCGATTTTTTTGCACGCGCACGTAGACAGGCGACCACGGCACACAGAAATGATGGAGAAATTAAAGAACTGGTTGAAAGAGCGATTTTCAGCCGACGAATCCACGCCACCGGAGCCCTTGCGACGTACCGGCGCACACCCTGCTGCGCGCCGACAACGACCGACTGTACAGAAAACCAGCAAAGAATTCGTGAAGAACGACAGCAAGCTCTCACCGACAATCGAAGACGGTGGCCCTGGCAAGAACGTGCTGATTCGGAATAAGTACATCCGTGAAGACACCGGTACGCACGAGACATTGAAGATTCTGGACGATTCGCTCATTGATTCTGGTGAGGAAACCGGAATCGACCCTTACAACACCGGCGGCTTCGATCGGTCCAGGAATTGGAGCAGTCGCTTCAGAAAGTAAATTCCTTCGG
>JALHUQ010000156.1 GCA_022866645.1 Woeseiaceae bacterium
CGTCTTCCTGCGATCAAGGGTATCGGCGGGGCGACCGTTTATTTGATCGACCGATATGAAACCGGCACTTCGATCTACGATATCGACTTCGACTATATCGAAGGCGTCGACCAACACCCGGCAGGCTGTGGCTTCAATGTGATTGACCATCTGACCCATAACGTCTACCGCGGTCGCATGCAGTTCTGGGCCGACTACTACGAGAAGCTGTTCAACTTCCGAGAAATTCGTTACTTCGACATTAAAGGCGAGTACACCGGCTTGCTGTCCAAAGCCATGACGGCTCCCGACGGCAAGATTCGAATACCGTTGAATGAAGAAGCGTCTCAAGGCGTAGGGCAAATTGAGGAGTACCTGATGGCGTTTAACGGCGAGGGTATTCAACACATCGCGTTCGGTTGCGACAACCTGTTTGAGTGCTGGGATCGCCTGAAAAAACAGGGAATTGAATTCATGACGGCGCCGCCTCAGGCATACTACGAGATGCTGGAAGAGCGATTGCCCGGCCACGGTGAACCGATGGATGAATTGCAGTCGCGCGGTATTCTGCTCGACGGCACAACAGACGGCGGGGAACCACGTTTGTTGTTGCAGATTTTTTCGGCGAATATGGTCGGACCAACGTTTTTTGAGTTTATCCAACGCAAGCAGGACGAAGGCTTTGGCGAAGGCAATTTCAAGGCCTTATTTGAATCCATTGAGCGCGATCAGGTTGCCCGCGGAATCGTTGCAGCGAAATCCTGACAGGAGCGAAACATGAATCTGAAACGAATTCACCACGTCGCGTACCGCTGTAAAGACGCGAAGGAAACTGTCGAGTTTTACCAGCGTGTACTGAACATGGCGTTTACGGTTGCTTTCGCCGAGGACCAGGTTCCGTCGACCAAGGAACCCGATCCGTACATGCACGTGTTTCTCGATGCCGGCATGGGTAATGTGCTGGCATTCTTCGAATTACCGACGCAGCCCCCCATGGATCGCGATCACAATACGCCTGCCTGGGTGCAACACATCGCTTTCGAGGTAGATGACTACGAAGCACTCGTTGCTGCCAAAGAGCATATCGAAGCCCAGGGCCTCAACGTCATTGGCCCGATAAACCACGGCATATTTCAGTCCATCTATTTCTTCGATCCCAATGGCCATCGCCTTGAACTGGTCGCGAACACACAAACCCAAGAGCAGATCGACGAACTGAAGCGCGTCGCACCGGCCATGCTGGAAGAGTGGAGCCAGACCAAGAAGGCGCCGCGTCACGCCGCCTGGCTACACGAACTGGAATTCCGAGGCGACCAATAGATGAAGCTCGCATCCTTGAAACACGGCCGCGATGGCCGCCTGGTTGTTGTATCCAGAGACGTGGCGCGCTGCACGTCAGCCGCCCGCGCTGCCGAAACGATGCAGGCAGCATTGGACGATTGGGCGAACGTCCGCCCTGCCCTTGAAGCAATTGCAACAGAGCTCGAGACCGGCGGTGGCGACCCTTTCGATCAAAATAACTGCGCCTCACCACTGCCTCGCGCCTATCAGTGGGCCGACGGATCAGCCTACGTCAATCATGTCGAACTCGTTCGCAAAGCACGCGGTGCGGAACTACCGGAATCATTCTGGGTGGACCCGCTAATGTATCAGGGTGGCTCGGACTCGTTTATCGCTCCGCACGACGACATACCGCTGGCCGACGAAGCCTGGGGCATCGACTTCGAAGCCGAGGTCACTGTTGTCACCGACGATGTACCGATGGGTGTGTCAGCAACCGATGCTGCCAAACACATACACTTGATCATGTTGGTGAATGACGTCTCGCTGCGCGGACTGATTCCCGGTGAACTCGCGAAAGGTTTTGGTTTCTTCCAATCGAAACCTTCCAGCGCATTTTCACCGGTAGCCGTCACACCGGACGAATTAGGCGACCACTGGCGAGATGCGAAACTGCATTTGCCATTGCTGTCATTCTTGAATGATCAGGCGTTTGGCAAGCCCGAAGCCGGCGTCGATATGACCTTCAACTTCGGGCAGCTGATCGCGCATGCGGCAAAATCCCGTCCATTGGGTGCCGGCGCCATAATCGGATCCGGGACGGTTTCCAATCTGCTCGACGGCAGTCCTGGCAAGCCGATCAACGACGGCGGTGTTGGCTATTCCTGTATCGCCGAGATTAGAACAATAGAGACCATCAACAACGGCAAGCCGAGCACGCCGTTTATGAAATTCGGCGATCGCGTCCGGATCGAGATGAACGATGAGAATGGTGCGTCGATATTCGGTACGATTGATCAGGTCGTAACGAAGTACAAAAAATAATGTCCATTAAACTCTACAGTTACTGGCGATCTTCCGCCGCCTTTCGCGTACGCATCGTGCTGAACCTAAAGAGACTCGAATACGAAATCGTGCCAGTGTCGCTTGCGCCGGGCGAATCGGAACATCGAAAGGAAGCCTACCGCCGAAAGAATCCGCAGATGCTGGTGCCGTTTCTTGAAGATGGCGATATCGCGATCGGCCAATCGATGGC
>JALHUQ010000157.1 GCA_022866645.1 Woeseiaceae bacterium
CATTGCGCCACCGAAAGAAGCGAACACCGCTGAGGCGGCGGCCAGTGATTTCATCACTCCTGGCTCGATCAGTCAGAACGCGATCGACGCTTACGTGGCGGCCGCATTGGCGGCTGATCCTGTCCGAGTCGATATTCGGCACATGGACGAATACAACCTGCTCGACGAAGCGAAAATTACGGTGCCAACACTGGTCATCGCTGGAGAACTTGATCCGCTGGCAGCGGCGGGCAATCAAACCCGGTTGCTGCTCAGGCTTGCCACCGGGCACAAACAATACGTCTCGATACCCGGCGGTGATCACGCGGCGCTGCTGGAGCGGCCGCGAGACTACTTTATTCACGAAATCGTCGCCTTTTTGCAAGGGGTAAAACTGATCAGCAACTAGACGACCCGGCCCCGATTGACGTTAGTGTGACCACCCTAGATTCGATCTCTAGTATTGCCTCCATTGCAGCACCGGCACTCATTGGAGATCATCGTGAAAAAGAAAAAACCTGATTTAAAACAAAAAGATATCGGTGAGCGTACGGCTGAGATCGCCGGACAGCTCGAGCATATATTCCTCGCTGGGCTCGGTGCCCTTGCCAACACGCAAAAAGTCGGCAGCAAGGCGTTCGAAGCGCTGGTCAAACAGGGCGAATCCTATAGAAAAGGCGCCACGGACAAGACGGAAACCTTGATCGACGATGTGCAGGATGCCATTCGCGGCATGACTCACGATGCGCAATCCAAGGCCACCGGACTTCTTGACCAGATGCGTGACACGCCGCAAATGGAAAAACTGCAAAACGTTTTCGATTCACGTGTCGATAGCGCTCTGAATCGCCTCGGCGTTGCGAGCAAGCACGATGTTGATAAATTGAATGCCAAGCTGGATCGGCTGCTGAAGTCCGCGGAAAAGCAGAAATCGAGCACAAAGAAGGCAACAAAAAAGACATCCCCGGCGAAAAAAACCGCCAAGAAAAGTTCAGCCAAGAAAGGTTCAGCCAAGAAAAGTTCAGCCAAGAAAAGTTCAACCAGGAAAGCTTCGAAAAAGAAGGTTTCAAAAAAGAGTGTTTAAGCCCCGTCTAGTGTGACCACCCTAGATTTGCCGGCTAGCATTCAATGGTCGTCAGATTAAACATAGTTTTTAGGAGTATCAAAATGACCGTAGTGAAAAAGACCCGCAAAGCAGCATCGCCGGCCAAGTCAATCGCCGACCGATTCGAAGGCACGATTATTGAACGGCCGATCACCATCGCCAACAAGACGTTTTTGGCCGGTCTTGGCCTCGCGTCACAGGTTCAGTCAGACTTCGATGCGAAGTTCGAAGAACTGGCGAAGAATGGCGAGAAAGTCCGCAAGGAAGCTCGCGGTTCTTTCGAAAGCCTGGGTGATCGTGTCATGAAGCAGATTGAGGCAATCCGCAAGGAAGCGACGAAACGAGGCGAGTCTGCTGTTAAAACCGTTCTGAAGTACTCACCGGTTGCTACTACCGACGAGTTGAAAAAGTTGGACCGCAAGCTCGACAAAGTGCTTGCAGAAGTAGCCAAGTCGCCAATTAGCCCCCCCTAAAAAGGCGATACTCTAAGGGCTGCTATTGCAGCCCTTTTTTTCAAGCTGGCGTTTTACCGGACTCAGCATAGTGCTCTGCCAGGGCCGCAATGAGTTTCGACGACTCTTTAGATGAGTAAGGCGAAAGGATACCCAACACGGATCGTGCAATTCTTAATGCGGAGGCCTCGGCCGAGGTAGCGGCACCCGATATTTCATCATAGCGTTCGGAGAAAAGTGAAATCACAACCAGATTGCGGCACATCACAGGCACCTCCCGGTCGTCGACTGCCAGAACAGCGCTTCGTCTGAGAGCCTCGATATAGAGCTGCATTATGGCGGTAAGAGCAATTGCAAGCCCCTTCAGTGCGCGACCGACTTTCGGGTAGGTGGAGACCAGCGTTTCCATGTCGCGCATGAGGAATCGATAGGCCGTAAACACTTCTAACAGCAGGTGCAGGAATGCCCAGAAGTCATCGAGAGTGGTTTCGCCGTTTTGCGGCGGCTGAAGTGCACGGCGAACGTCGGCCTGGAACTCTGCCACCAGCGCATCTACCAACAGGGATTTCTTGTGAAAATGATAATGCAAATTGCCGGGACTGATATCAGCCTCATTGGCAATTTCATTCGTCGTGGTATTGGGCTCGCCGTTCTCATTGAACAGCGACAAGCTCGCCACAAGGATTCGAGTTCTTGTGTCGCGCTTCATGATAGTGATTCTCGTTTGTCGCAAACTGTAATAGTGCACTATCTCAAAAAGAATGCCCGGCCGTCCAATATCGGCCGCAGACACTCGCCTCGATATTGCCACGGGTGTACGCTAATGCCCTCAGAGGTGACCTAAATGAAAATAGACCACATGGTTTTTTCTGCGTCAAAGCGACTGCAGGCGGACATGGATGCGGCTACGACTTATAAGGAATGGAAAGCCGCCGCTATTGCCTATGATAAAGGTACAGACCTCCAGAGCTGGAAGACCGATGATGAATCGGAGCATTTCGATCACGCCTCGATTCGCCGCCGCCTCGTACGACTTCGCACACTGCGCAGGAAAAAGGATTACATCGGTGTGTTGTATGCACTGAATGAAGGCGTTCACGGCAATATTGACGGCATCGGCCGTGCTGATCTTTATGGCAAGGCAAAATTCGGCACGAAGAAGCTCATCGTCGACTACGTAAACGAAGTCACCAGTGCGCTCGAACTCCTGGCAAGTAGCGATGCCAGCGGCATATCCAAGGAAGAACGGCTCGATTTTTTTCGGCGCGCGCAGCATTGCTACGGCAGCTCGGCGCTGATGATGAGCGGCGCCGGCTCATTGCTGTTTTTTCATATCGGCGTCGTAAAGGCCCTGTGGCAACAAGGTCTTTTGCCTGACGTTCTGTCGGGCAGCAGCGGCGGTGCGATAGTTGGTTGCCTGGCCAGTACGCACTCGGACAAAGATCTGGAACGAATCTTTGATCCCGGATACCTGGTGCATGAGATCAAAAAGGACGAAAGCCTGTTTCGGCATATGGCAAAACTGAAACCCAACATCGCGACTGCCGACGAGGTCCGTGCGGTGCTCGAGCGACTGATTCCAGACCTGACGTTTCAAGAGGCCTATGAGCGGACCGGTCGACATCTGAATGTTTCGATCGCCGCAGCGGAACGGCATCAGTCGTCGCGTTTGCTGAATGCCATCACGACGCCCAATGTATTCGTTCGCGATGCAATTCTGGCATCTGCAGCTGTGCCCGGTTTTTTCCCGCCGGTCGCGCTCGCGGCAAGGAACTCGCACGGCGAGAGGCAAGCCTACATGCCGTCGCGAAAGTGGGTGGACGGATCGTTGAGCCATGACCTGCCCGCCAAACGGTTGTCACGTGTTTACGGCGTCAACCACTTTATTGTTAGCCAGGTTAATCCGCATATTTTCCCGTTCGTCACTAATGCCGCTGGTGCGCACGACCTGCTGTCAACCGTTGCGCTCGCCACCAAGCGCACCGCCCGCGAATGGATTAATGCGGCCGCATTGATGATGGAGAAACCATTATCGCTCAGCCCAAAAGCCAGCCGCGTAACCAACGTGGCCTTGGGTATCATCAATCAGGACTACGTCGGCGACATCAACATATTGCCTAGCAAGCGGTTGTTTAATCCCTTGAAACTGCTCGCACATCGTTCGACCGAGGAGATTATTGAGTTGATCGAGATGGGCGAACGAGCGACCTGGCCGAAGATCGAAATGATTCGAATTCAGACCAAGATCAGCCGCACTCTTAACCAGATACTTAAGGACCTTGATCGCCGTGAGCGGCCGGTCGGTCGCCGTTCACTTTCCGCGGCTTTTTGACGGCCCGCGCTTTCTTACTGGCTCGTTTCTTCTTTGCCGGCTTTGTTGCCGCTTTCATTTCTGCCAGCGACTCCTCGAGACACTCGACAAAGAAATGAATGTCCGGCAGTACCTCCCGGGTCGACGTCACATTAAATGAAATGTTGCCGTTATAGCTTGGCGTCGCAATAAAAAGACCCATGCCGTTGACGAGCGGTGCCATGCCAAAATGGCCGACCTGCAGCGCGCCATTCATATACAACGGCAGCTGCGGCCCGGGCACGTTGGAGATGAACAGGTTGCACACTCGTGCGGTCGCTCCCAAACGCAACACCAGTCGACTCGCCAAAACCTGAGTCGCGGCGGGTACATGCTTGCTGAGGTCCGTCATTACCCTGGCCGAGATGCCGGCTTTCGCCGCTTTACTTTTTTGCGTGGACGCCATCACCGCTTGCAATCGTTCGACCGGATCCTCGATATTCGTGTAGATCAGCGTGGTCATGGACGTGACGTTATTGCCCGCCTCATCGCCATTGGCTTTGGGCCTGCCGCGAGCATTAATGGGTACCCAGGCGACCAGCGAGTCATCCGGTAACTCGCCGTGGTGCTGCAGGTACCTGCGCAGTCCGCCACCACACACAGTAAGAATGACATCGTTGATTGTGCTACCCGGCACCAACAGGCGTATGGCTTTAAAATCACTCAGAGAAACCTGCATACCGTCAAACATCTTGCTCGACGAAACGCTACCGTTAAATCGCGTTTCGGGCACTCGGTACTTCTCCTCCTTTTTCAGACGCAGTGCGTTCTGTGCCATCTGGTACAAACTCGGCGCGGAGCGCATAACAGCGTCGATCATTCCGAGCGGTGAGCGCACCGTATGCCAGGCGGCGCGGACGCCCATGTCCAGCAAACTCGGCATCGGACTGCGCGCGAGTTTCGCCGAATTCAGGGGCACGGCTGGCGTTCCTTTATTGTCGATGTCGGCCATGGCGCCGAAGAATTCGGAGAGCGCCGCACCGTCGGCCGCAGCATGGTGAATCTTCGTGGCAACGGCGTAACTGCCTTTTGGCAGCCCATCAATATTGTCGAGGCCTTCGACGACGTACATTTCCCAAAGCGGGCGGTTCATGTCCAGCGGTCTTGAGTGGTAACGCGCCATGTGAATACAAAATTGTCGCCAGTCGCCGGGTTCTGGCAGGCGCTCGTGCCGAATGTGATACTCGAGATCGAAGCGATCGTCATCAACCCAATACGGAAAGTCGAGTTCCAACGGTACGCGCACAAGCCGGCGGCGAAATACTGAATTCATATGCAGACGGCTGCTGACATGCTGCAAAATGTCTTTGAAACGAACGACCTCTTTCCCGGGTACTGTCGTCTGGTCAAATACAGAAATTGACGTGATGTGTGTCAGATTGTCGTCCGACTCAAGGTATAAAAACTGCGCGTCCTGGCCGCTTAGCTGATCCACTAGATACTCTCCTGGGTCTTCTTTTGATCCAGCGCCTGAAGGTACAAATTTCTCACGTCGGCAACATGATGATCGATTGTACTCACCGACCAATTGCTGGTGTCGATCGGCGGCAGCACTTCAACGTTTACCGTGCCGGGGTGGAAAATAAAGTCCCCCTTCGGCTGCACATCGTTGGAGTTGTGAATGACGATTGGTACGATCGGCACACCAGCCTGCATGGCAAGATGAAAAGCGCCTTTTTTGAATGCGGCGAGCCTGGGTGTTATCGCCCGTGTTCCTTCGGGCGACAAGCAGACTGACTTGCCCTCAATACGCATGGTATCCACGAGCTGCGTCAACGCCTCGATCGCACTCGCCGAATCCCGCCGGTCAATCAAAACAACACCAGCAGCCTCCATGATTCTTCCGACTATAGGGATCTCACGAATCTCGCGCTTGCCGACACCGACTATGTCGCGACGCATCAAGCGCGAAACGATAACGAGATCGACATTGCTCTGATGATTGAATATAAATACTGCCGGCCGATGCGACCAAAGGTGATGTTCGCCGACGATCCTAAGGTTCAGTCCGATTAAGGCGCTCGCCGTATCAGCAAACAACGACACAGAAAAATTCAGTGCCTGGCGCTTGGAACCCGTTAGCGCCCAGATAGGAAGACCGGCGAGAAAAGAGCCGACCAGGCTGACCGGCATCATCGCCGAACGCAGCAGCATCGTAATTTCCGGTTGCCCGCGGCTGCCGAATTTACGCACCGGCCAGCCGCGCTGTTCGGCAACCGCAAGCAGCTTGTTGCTCGGATTCAGTGGCCGCGGATTGCCGACACGTTCGAGCAACTGGATGTCATCGTAACTATCTGAATAGAAGAAGCTCTTATCCATGTCAACACCAAACCGCTCGCACAGCGATTCGGCGGCAGCGACCTTGCCCGGGCCAAAGCAGGGTGGTTGCACGACCGCGCCCGTAAATACACCATCCTTGACCTCGAGCTCGGTACACAAGACGTGTTCGATGCCGAGTTCCCGTGCCGCGGGCCGGACCTGGTAGGGCGTCGCTGAGGTAATGATCGCGACCGTGTGGCCCTTCTTAAGGTGTGCCCGCAACAGTGCGCGTGATTCAGGATAGATAAGGCGAGCGATATGCGTCTCGAAAAGCTCCTCACCGAAATTCGCGTAGCTGTCCTCGCGAATGCCTCGCAGAAACTGGGTTGCGGCAACCATCATCCCTGAAAAACCGAGGTCGCCGAGACCAAAATTCGCCATCGCGCTCAGGAGTTCCACCAGTTCGCGCGGCGACAGGTGACCGCGTCGCATTTGTTCCTTGATGAATGCCATCACCGAGTAGCCGGAGATGACTGTGCCGTCGAAGTCAAAAAAAGCGCCGATCTGCGGGCCGTCTGGCAGCGCCATGACTTCGGCGACGACATCGTTGGGCGGTAACATGCAAATTCTCCTGTGGGCCAGCGATCTTACAGGGATTCCGGTCGCCGGGTAATTTCGGCAAGCCCTTACCCTGTCAGAGTGACGTGTCCAAAGGTGCTGTGTAGATCTTCCTGAATACTTCAGTCATGCGAGTTTCGATCTCGCTTAGAAAGTGCGCAATATCCGGAATCTGCCGAAACGTCCGGTAGCCGCTTTCCAGAAATGCCTGCAGCGCCGCGAACCCCGCGGCATGGGCGGGCAACCGCATCGCCCTCAGCGTAACGCCTATCATTGGGATTTCGACGAGCGACTCGAGTGTCCCGCCCAGCCCCGTGACCAGGTGCACAAGCTCTACACACTCTTGCAGGGAACTGGCCTCGCGACAGGCAGTGCAATATTCGATTTCGGTTATCGGATCCGGGAGTTCGTTTCCGACCAGCAGCTGCCGAAAAATGCCGGTATTAACCTCCAGTATGCGGGCGTTCATCTCCGCCGCGACCGTGATCGTTTTCAGAGCCCGAGGCGGAAGCAGCCTTGTGATCGCCGGCGCCGCGCGTTCAAGGTCACGGTCACGACTACTGATGCCGACGCCAGCAAGATCGCTCATGGTGAAATCTATGGCCTGCTCGTAGCCGTCCCGCGCATAAAGATCACTGAAAAACGGCAGCAGGTACTCAAGCTGCCATGTCGTAAAGCGATCGTAATTCTTCAGAAGAACTTCATCCGAAAGGTATTCGAAATGAAGTTTGTTGCTGCGCCGGATATGTCGGCGAAATTCGGCGGCCAGTGCTTTTCGGTTGGAGAGGGGCATTGAAAATATTTGTCGCGATAAATCGGTCCAACTCCTTATTGCTGGTTCGTCGATGGATCCTTAATTACACGCAGTGGTATGCAGTCACTCTTGCCAACGATAACCAACGACTTGTCAGCACGAGTACAGGCGCCCGCGTAACGACCTGCGACCGAAAACGTACTCAACTGCACGTTCAGGTCGGCGACGACAGGCAATGGTGCTAACTGCTGGTACATCATGTCGCGGCCGTCGAACTCGCCGTCTGTCTCGGCGCACAGTTGATCGTTCTTGCTGTAAATACGGATGTTTGCGCCACACCGGCCGACAATCGGCTTCATAGCGTATCCTGTGCGCCGAAGCTCTGCCGTTAATTCGAAACTCGAGTGCAGCAAATAGGGATACTCGGGAAACAGCGACCACAACACAGGCAAAATAGCCTTGTTGCTGGGAATCAAGGTCCACAAAGGTTCGTAAACCATGACCTCGGGTCGCAACAGAACGTCAACCAGGCGCGGTCGACGATTGGGTGTCCGGTCAGGAGCAGAGTCGCGAAGCTGAATATCATCGTCTTCGCACTCCGCGCGAAGTTGGTCGAGGGCCGTTTCCCACGACCATGTTTTCCAAACCCAGCGGATTCGCTCACCGTCTGCGTCGAGAATACCGCCATCTTCTGCCCAGGATAACCCGCTAACACCCTGGATTATTTTGCTGCGCACTCCGGCGGCGGTCA
The DNA here is from genome assembly GCA_022866645.1 of Woeseiaceae bacterium. Lineage (GTDB taxonomy): Bacteria > Pseudomonadota > Gammaproteobacteria > Steroidobacterales > Woeseiaceae > UBA1847. The sequence continues at coordinate 8,269 of JALHUQ010000157.1, forward strand.
TCGCCTCTTGCATGTAGAGTGCGTGGTAACTTTCCTCAAGATCTCGATCGCGCATGATGTGCAGGGTGCTGTCGATACCGCTGTGTAGCCACGCGTCTTTCAGGAAACCATCAAGCATCGCGCCGGCATCGTCGCCGTCATCACAACCGACATGTCGTGCCCAATCGCCTTGCAGTCGGCCAGCTTCGAAGTGGCATGACGCCGAATCGCAGTTGTACTCGTACACCTTGAGCCCGCGTTCCGACAACGCAAAATCAAAGCGACCTGTAATCATCTGGTTGCGCCGGTTATTCCAGGATTGGCGAATCTTGTCCCAAAGCGCACGCGGTAATTTGAACTTTTCGAGCAGCGCTTCATCACTGAGGACCCTGTCAGTCGCGTGCATAAAAAGAGCATGCAGCTCATTGGTGGCGCGCCTGAGTTCCGCTTGCGCCGTTTCAGAAATACAGTAGTAGAGGTTTTGGTCGGCGGGAACTTCAGTGAGAAAATGTCCGCCTACGCTCTTCACATAGGCGGCCTCGGTCGGTTTGCCAACGTCCAGCCAGTCAGATTCAGCATCCGGTTTCAGTGTGACCCGGCGAGCTTGCACTGCGAACAGGCCTGGATCCGGCGGCACGTAATTCTCCGCGTGAACGTCATCCTCTGTCTGAACGACCCAACCGAGTATTGCGCGACCGCCAGCGGGACATTTGAGCTGGTAACGGCCGTCGGCGCTTACCTCGGCGTCGATCTGCCGCGAATAGTTCTGGCCGGTCGGCCAGGGCCGGTGGCGGTAGTTCTGTTCGACAATTCGTACGTAGTCCGTCGTAACTTCAGTCACGATGGCAACGTGCCCGGTAGTCTCGAAATCGCCACCCTCGTTCCAGATAAGCAGACAGCCGTACTCGGGGTGTCGTTTCGATCCATTCCGAAAGGATTGCAGTGGAAGAATCCGGTCCTCGCGAACGACGCGTACGGCACGTAACCGGAAGATGTCGTAGGCCATTGCGACATCGTCGAAAACGTAACCGAAATTCAGGTATAGCCAGCGCCGGGCAAATTCAACGCACTGCCATTTATAGCCCATGTACACGTCATCGATGTAACTGCGGTAGGACTGACGAGTCGGCAGTTCTTTGTCATCGGCGGTGCTGTAGTCGCTGGAATAGACCTCGACGTTGCCGGGTGCAATGCCCAACACGGCGCCAAATCGTTCGTGAGTATTCTTGAGATCAGTACTCATTCTGCTCCATCAAAAGCGGCAAGTGGTCGCCAGGTAAAGAAACGGGTCCAGAGGAGGGGGTTAAAAAAAGGGGTCGAACCGATTATTGAACCCCCTTTTATACAGTATTGCTTATGGCGGCAAGCGGCGTATTCTTGCGCCTTTCTCAAGACTGGCAGCAGTCGACCACAAGCCGAAACGGAGTCCCCCCGTGGCATTTACTGACAGTCTCAAGGCCTTCTTCACGCGCCAGGTTTTCGCACCGCGCCGGGCCGAAAAATGGCCGTTTATCGCCGGCCGCTATCTGGTCGTCGACGATACGGCACCCGTCATCGTTGTCATGCCGGACAATGACGAGTTGGCCGAAACGCTGGCGGCGCTCTCGGTTCAGGGCTTGTGCATGATCAGCCCGATCTGTCAGAGCGCGTCCGATGTGGAAAAGCTGACCCGAAACGTCGAGGCCAATCTGGCAGTGCACTGCATCGTTCTGGTGGGCGGTGAAGGAGGTAAGGACTATCCGGCACTTGAAGCGCTGTGCGACATTTTTGATGACGATGAGAATATTTCGGATAAAGCTCGTCGCATCGCGCATGGCGCACGCGGCAAACTCAAGGCTTTCGATTTCGCCGCGCTGAATAAGCGCGTCAACGTCGTGAATATGCTCGACTGCGTTGAGGTCGATAAGATTGTCGCCGGAGTTATCAAACACGGCACTGAAGGTCATCGACCGGATGCCGGATTCGTCGTACAAGGTCATGACACAACGCTCGGCGTGAAGCGCGTGATTGCACCGACCAGAATTTCGCACGACTACCAGCAGGACAAGGCCGGCAAATACATTATAGGCACCGACAAGAACTCCATTGTCGTCGAGCATTACAATTCCAAAGGCGAACTCCTGCGGTTGATCCAGGGAAAAACCGCACGCGATCTTTGCATCATGCTGATTCGAAATGGCTGGGTCAGCAGACTCGATCATGCAGCTTATCTCGGGCGTGAATTCATGCTCGCGGAGATCGCGGTGCAGCAGGGCGTACCGTACAAGCGTAAAGACGACGCAGTCCCAGGCGAAGAAACGACACCGGAAGCGAAGTAGTGACTGCGGCGTCTGCCAGCGAATCGCGCTTGCGATCGAAATTCGGCACATTCGGTGGAGTGTTTACGCCGAACGTGTTGACGATACTCGGCGTCATCATGTTCTTGCGCTTTGGCCAGATTACCGGTCAGGCCGGTGTTGTTCATGCCGTAATGATTCTCGTATGCGCGAAGCTGATCACGAGCCTGACCAGCTTCTCGCTGGCCGCGATCGCAACCAACACGCGCGTTCGAGGTGGCGGTGCTTACTACCTGATCAGTCGCAGCCTTGGTGTCGAATTCGGCGGTGGCATCGCATTCGTCTTTTACCTCGCGCAAAGCGTGTCGGTTGCGATGTACGTGATCGGTTTTGCGGAAGCCTTTGTCGTTGCCTACCCGGAGCTCGGGTCGGATCAGCGACTGGTCGCTTCAACCGCGAATGCGGCCATCTTAATTACAGTGCTGGTGGGTGCAGGCTGGGCGATCCGAATCCAGTACCTGATCCTGGTTATTCTGGCTGCGGCGCTGGTTTCATTTGCACTCGGCGCCGGCGAACTGTTTTCGTTCGAGCGACTTGCCACCAACATGTCGCCCGGCTATACAGGCGGCGCCAGCGCATTGGTGATGTTCGCGCTGTTCTTCCCTGCGGCCACCGGGATCATGGCAGGCGCGAACATGTCGGGTGATTTACGAGACCCTGCGAAGTCGTTACCCGTCGGTACGTTCGCAGCGATCGGAGTTACGGCAATCGTCTATCTGGGTCTGATCCTGTTGCTTGCGGGTGGCGTAGACCGAGTGGACCTGAACTCCAACAGCATGATCATGAGCGACGTTGCCGCGTGGCCGGTGTTGATCATTGCCGGCGTGTTCGCCGCAACGCTTTCCTCGGCATTGGGCAGCATGCTCGGTGCACCGCGCATCATGCAGGCATTTGCGCGCGACCGCGTTTTTAAATCGTTGAATTTTCTCGGCCGCGGCAGCGGCGCCGCCGATGAACCGAGGCGCGCTACCGTGCTGACAGCGTTGGTCAGCCAAGCGGCCATCCTGCTGGGCGATCTTGATGCGATCGCACCTATCATCACAATGTTTTTCATGGTCACTTACGGCACGCTGAACCTCGCGTGTTTCTACGAGTATTACTCCGGCAATCCAAGTTTTCGCCCACGTTTCAAATTAAGCAACTGGTGGCTGGCGCTGCTGGGTACGTTTGGCTGTCTGGTCGCAATGTTGTTGATCGATGCGATATGGGCAATCGTTTCGCTGGTCGCGATGGCGGGACTTTACTGGTCGATACGCCGTATTGGCATCGAAGCACGTTGGGGTGATGTGCACAGCGGCATGGCTTTCGAACGAGCGCGGCTTGCACTGCTGAAGCTTGAGAAAGAACCCGTGCACGCGAAGAACTGGCGGCCTATTATTCTCGCGCTTGGCGCCGCGAGCACAGGGCGGCGTCGTATTCTGGAATTCGGCCAGTGGTTGACCGCCGGGCGCGGCGTATTATCACTGGGCCAGGTCGTATCGGAGGGGTCGGAAGATCGCATCGAGCGCGGCGAGAAATTCGAACGTCTGGTGCGGCAGACGATCAGTGATGAGGGAATACAGGCGTTTCCGGCCGTTGTCATCGATGACGATCTACTCGATGGCTTGAAATCGTTGCTGCTCTGTCACGGAATTGGTGGCGTGCGACCCAACACCGTTTTGCTTGGCTGGAGCAGCAACACTGACGAGCTCGAACGTTTCTCGAACATCCTGCGTCTGTGTGAACGGCTGCAACGTAATATCGTCGTCGTTAAGTCTGAAGTTGGCCTCGACGAATGGGAGGCACCGCCGGGAGAGATACATATCTGGTGGCATGGCCGCAGGAACGGGCCGCTGATGCTACTGCTGGCGCACCTGCTAACTCAAAATGACGAATTCCGTCGGCGCAGGACGCGGCTGATTCACGCAATTCCGGAGGAAGCGGGTCGCGAGCAGGCTCGCGCATATCTGTCGCAGATGGCGGAGCGAGCCCGCATGGAGCTCGAGCCGATGATCGTCGTCTCGGAAAACGAACGCGAAGCGATGCTGAACCTGTCGAAGAATGCTGCGGTAATTCTTATGGGATTCGATCCACCGGCGAAAGGCGAGCACATTCCTTTCTTTCAGGATATGGAAGTACTAACGGAAGGATTGGATGAGGTAATCTTGGTCAGCAGTGCGCAGGGCGTTGATCTGGAGGCTTGATTTTGGACTCGACGCCTTTTTGAAATTGGGCCGACCCCTTTTGGAGCACGAAGGTCTTTGAAAGATACGCTCAAAACTCTCGCCGATGATGCGCTGAGTAGCGCGCGCGATCTGCTGCCGATCGTCCTTGTAATCGGCGCCTTTCAAATTCTCGTTTTTCGCGAATCCGTCGTTGATCTCATCTCGATGGCTTTGGGAATGTTGCTCGTAGTCGCGGGCCTCGCGTTTTTCCTGTTTGGTTTACGGCTTGCGCTGTTTCCTGTTGGCGAGAGCCTGGCGCATGCGCTCGCGCGAAAGGGCAGCGTGTTCTGGCTGGTTGTTTTTGCTTTCCTGCTGGGATTTGGCACTACTATTGCAGAACCTGCACTCATGGCCATTGCGAACGAGGCTGCGGATGTCGCAGCCGACGCGAAAGCGATAGTGGCATCTGACGAGTCCAAACAAAATTACGCTCTCGGCCTGCGATTGACCGTTGCATTCGCAGTAGGAGTGGCGCTCGTCATCGGCGTGATACGAATTTTGGCCAACTGGTCGCTGCCGTTCATCATCGTCGCGGGATACTGCGTCATCCTGCTACTGACCGCGATCGCACCGGTGGAGATAGTCGGTATCGCCTACGATTCAGGCGGTGTGACGACTTCGACGGTTACCGTGCCCCTGGTTGCCGCACTTGGGATTGGCCTTGCCAGCTCGTTCAGGGATCGCAATCCAATGACAGATGGATTTGGCTTGATCGCATTGGCGTCCCTTGCGCCGATCCTGTTCGTTTTGAGTTACGGGATTGTGGTGCAATGGACATGATTCTTAACGCCCTGCATTTCCTGGCCGATAGCGCTACTGACGTGCTGCCTATAGCAATCTTTCTGTTCGCGTTCCAGCGACTCGTCATCGGTAAGCCCTTGGCGAACGGCAAACGAATTGTTGCTGGTTTTGCCTTCGTTGTTGCCGGGCTCGGCCTGTTCCTGGTCGGCCTTGAGACAGCGTTATTTCCACTGGGAAAACTGATGGCGCAACAATTGACAGACCCTGCCTTCCTGTATGAGAAAGTTGGAAAAGCGGTTGGTGACCTGGTTTGGCAAGACTACTATTGGGTCTATCTTTTTGCGTGCGCCATCGGCTTCAGTACGACACTGGCCGAACCGGCGCTCATCGCGGTGGCGATGAAAGCGAACGCAGTGTCAGGCGGTGCCGTCAGTGTTTTGGGCCTGCGAGTCGCCGTCGCCATTGGCGTGGGCGTAGGTGTCGGTCTTGGCTGTTTCCGCATTGTTACGGGCATACCGATACAGTATTTCATCGCCGTTGGTTACCTGGTCGTAATTCTGCAGACGCCCATTTCGCCGAGGCTAATTGTGCCATTGGCCTACGATTCCGGTGGCGTTACAACATCAACAGTAACTGTGCCTTTGATCACTGCACTTGGGCTGGGTTTGTCTGAAGCCGTTCCCGGTCGCAGCGCATTGATTGATGGCTTCGGC
>JALHUQ010000158.1 GCA_022866645.1 Woeseiaceae bacterium
CACCCGGGCGCTTCGGCTCCAGCGTTGCGTCCCAATCGGCGGGCGGCTGAGGTTCGCGACCCTCCATAATGTCCTTCACCTGCGTGCTGTCGATGGTTTCGTACCTCATGAGCGCTTTCGACATCGCATGCAGCTTGTCGACGTTGTCTTTAAGAATTTTGTCGGCGCGCTGGTAATTCTTGTCGATAATCTTGCGAACTTCCTCATCAATCGTGTGCGCCGTGTCGTCGGAAACATGTTTGTGTTGTGTCACCGAACGTCCAAGAAACACCTCACCATCATCCTCGCTGTAGGTCAGCGGCCCAAGTCGATCAGACAGGCCCCACTTCGTAACCATGTTGCGAGCAATTTCCGTAGCACGCTCGATATCGTTCGACGCACCCGTCGTCACACCGTCACGTCCGTTGATCATTTCTTCGGCGATCCGGCCGCCGAACAACGTTGATATGTGACTTTCGAGACGTTGCTTCGATGTGCTGTAGCGATCTTCTTCAGGCAAATACATCGTCACACCCAGCGCGCGACCGCGCGGAATTATGGTCACTTTGTAAACGGGGTCGTGTTCCGGCATCAGATAACCAACAATCGCGTGCCCCGCCTCGTGAAACGCCGTATTCAACTTTTCTTCTTCGCTCATGACCATCGAGCGTCGCTCGGCGCCCATCATGATCTTGTCTTTTGCCATCTCGAATTGCAGCATGCTTACGACACGCTTGTTTTCCCGAGCAGCGAATAGCGCAGCCTCGTTAACAAGGTTAGCCAGATCAGCACCAGAGAAGCCGGGTGTGCCACGAGCGATAATGCTCGGCACAACATCATCGTTGAGCGGCACTTTGCGCATATGCACTTTGAGGATCATCTCGCGACCGCGAATATCGGGCAGCGGCACTACGACCTGACGATCAAAGCGGCCAGGGCGGAGTAGCGCCGGGTCGAGAACATCGGGTCGGTTGGTCGCGGCAATTACGATAATACCTTCACTGCCTTCGAAACCATCCATTTCGACCAGCATCTGGTTCAGGGTCTGTTCGCGTTCATCATGACCACCGCCGAGTCCTGCACCTCGATGTCGACCTACCGCGTCGAGCTCGTCTATGAAAATAATGCACGGCGCCTGTTTCTTTGCCTGATCAAACATGTCGCGGACGCGCGATGCGCCAACGCCGACAAACATCTCGACGAAATCAGAGCCGGAAATAGTGAAAAACGGAACCTTGGCCTCACCCGCGATCGCTCTCGCCAGCAATGTCTTACCGGTACCCGGCGGACCCATCATCAATACGCCCTTGGGAATCTTGCCGCCCAGGCGCTGGAATTTGCTCGGGTCTTTCAGGAACTCAACAATTTCTGCAACTTCGTCTTTGGCTTCTTCAATGCCAGCGACGTCAGCAAAGGTTACGTTGACCTGGTCTTCGCCCAACAACCGGGCTTTGCTCTTACCGAAAGACATGGCGCCACGGCCGCCGCCGCCACCCTGCATCTGGCGCATGAAGTAAATCCACACACCAATCAACAGCAGTATCGGAAACGAGCTGATCAACAACTGACCGATCAAACTTTGCGATTGCGGTTCTGCCGCTGTAAATCGCACGCCGTTCGAATCGAGCAAGCCGATTAGCGTGTTGTTATCAGTTTCCGGACTGATGGTATAGAACGGCAAAGGTTCACTTCGGCCGAAGCGTATCTGTTCACCGTCAATGACAGCAACAGCAACGTCACCGGAACGCACCTGCTCGAGGAACTCAGAATAGTCTTTCTTTTGTGGCTGCCCGGTACTGACGCCTGAAAGGCCCTGAACTACCGACAAAAGCACGACGATAATGACTATAAAGACTAATATGTTTTTGCTTAGATCATTCACGTTTCGACACTACTACAATTGAAAATTTCTCGCCACCAAGTAAACCTCACGGCTACTGGCTCGAGAAGCATTGGGTTTCATGACCTTTACGCGCTTGAAAGATCTCCGCGTATCGATGACGAATTCGTCTATTCCTTCGCCTTGAAATACCTTGCAGACAAAGCTGCCGCCCGGTTTCAAGACCCGGCGCGCCAGCTCCAGCGCCAATTCAACTAAATACATTGACTTTGGCTGGTCAACCACACGGGTACCGGTACTATTGGGTGCGATGTCGCTCATTACAAGGTCTACGCCCTCGTCCCCGATAGCCTGAAGCATCTGCTCAAAAACGGCCTCGTCCTGAAAGTCGCCTTGAATGAACTCGACATCGGGTAAGGAATCCATAGCCAGGATATCGACCGCAACAATTCGCGCCCTGCCTTTCAGTTTTTTGCTGACGTATTGGCTCCAACTTCCCGGCGCCGAACCCACATCGACGCAAACCATGTCCGGACGGAGAAAGCGTTCCTTGTCATCGATTTGCTCGAGCTTATAGACCGCACGAGAACGCCAGCCGTCCCGCCGCGCCTTGAGTACATAAGGATCGCGCTCCTGACGGTCCAACCAGCTGCGGCTCGTCCGCGTTGGCTTACTCACAAAATTTTCCCTGTCGATACAGATTCAATGCTTACTCGCTGCTACAATTCGCGCCTATGGACCTAAGTGAAGCTCAAAAAAAATACCTGCGCGGTCTCGGCCACGATCTTAAACCTCTCATCATGGTCGGCGACGCAGGCCTCTCTGAATCCTTGCTGGCCGAATATGAAGCGACCCTGGCACACCATGAACTCATCAAAGTCAAAGTTCGCACCGCTGATCATGAGTCGCGCGACAAAATGATCAAGCAGTTATGTGTCGACCATTCGGCGTCCCTGATTCAACGCATCGGCAGCGTCGCGTTGCTGTATCGTGCAAATCCTGAGAAGAAACCCGAAAAGCGCCTCAGAATCCCGTCGCGCTAGCCCGCCCTCATTCGTAACTGACTTCCATTATTTCGTATGACTTCTTACCGTCGGGCGCGTTGAACTCGACTGTATCGCCTTCGCTTTTGCTGATTAAGGCTCGCGCAATTGGCGAAGTATAGGAAATAAGTCCGGTCTTGATGTCTGCCTCATCCTGGCCAACGATCCTGTAGGTAATTTCTTTTTCGCTGTCCTCATCAAGCAGCGTCACGGTCGAACCGAAGATCACCTTGCCGCCGGCATCAATTTCGGTCACGTCAATGACCTGGACGTGAGACAGCTTACCCTCAAGTTCCTTGATTCGACCTTCGATAAATCCCTGTTGATCCTTGGCGGCGTGATATTCGGCGTTCTCTTTCAGATCGCCGTGCGCTCGCGCTTCGGCTATCGCCCTGATGACCGCAGGTCGATCAATGCCCTTCAGTTTTTTTAGTTCTTGTTGCAACAGCAGGTGACCTTGCACGGTCATTGGTTCTTTGTTCATGCCACTATCTCATTGTGCAGGTCTTGCAGTCGGTTAACCTCTATGTCGTCGAGGTGCTCAATAGCGTGGCACGTCGCGACGCCGGCGCCCAGTGTTGTGTAATAGGTAACACCGCGCCGAACTGCTTCGGCACGTATCGAAAGCGATTCGACGATGGCCTGTTTTCCTTCCGTTGTATTAACAATCAAAACGATTTCGCCATTCTTGATCATATCGACGATATGCGGCCGACCTTCTCGCACCTTATTCGCACGCCGACAGGGTATACCAGCGCGGGCCAGACTCTCGGCCGTGCCATGAGTAGCAACAATATCAAATCCCATACTGGTCAGTTGTTTCGCGAGTTCTATCGCCCCAGCCTTATCCCTGTCCCGCACCGAGATTAGCGCCGCGCCCTGGCGCGGCAGAAACACTCCGGACGCTAGCTGCGCCTTAGCATAGGCTTCACCGAAAGTTCGACCGACACCCATCACTTCACCCGTTGATTTCATTTCCGGGCCAAGGATCGGGTCGGCGCCCGGAAACTTGATGAATGGAAACACCGCCTCTTTAACCGAGAAGTATTCCGGTATACGTTGATTGACAAATCCCTGTGTGGCCAGCGATTCTCCGACCATTACCTTCGCCGCAATCTTCGCCAAAGGCACACCCGTCGCCTTGGACACAAACGGTGCCGTACGCGAGGCACGTGGATTGACTTCCAATAAGTAAACGACGTTGCCCTGGACCGCGAACTGCGCATTCATCAAACCAATCACATTTAGAGCCATCGCCAGCTTGACCACTTGTTCCTCGATTTCCTTTTGGATACCGGGCGACAAACTGAAAGGCGGCAACGAACAACCAGAATCGCCAGAATGCACACCGGCCTGTTCAATGTGCTCCATGATTCCGCCAATGAGCACTCGTTCGCCGTCACAAATGCAGTCGACATCGACCTCCGTCGCGAGGTCAAGGAACCTGTCAAGAAGCACGGGACTGGAATTCGAAACGTTGATCGCGGCGTTCATGTACAAGCCGAGATCTTCGTCATTGTGCACTACCTCCATGGCGCGACCGCCGAGGACGTAGGAGGGCCGAACAATCAAAGGATAGCCAACGCCGGGTCCCCTCTCCATCGCCTCCTGTTTACTTCGGGCCGTGCAATTCGGCGGCTGTCTAAGCTTGAGCTTCTCGACCAGGTTCTGAAATCTCTCACGGTCCTCAGCAAGATCGATCGAATCCGGTGACGTACCGATGATTGGCGCACCAGCGGCTTCAAGGTCACGCGCCAGTTTCAGCGGTGTCTGACCGCCATATTGAACGATGACGCCCTTCGGTTTTTCCTTTTCGATAATTTCCATGACGTCCTCAAACGTCAGCGGCTCAAAGTAAAGTCGGTCCGAAGTGTCGTAATCTGTTGAAACGGTTTCGGGGTTGCAATTGACCATGATGGTCTCGTATCCCAACTCCCTGAGCGCCATAGCGGCATGCACGCAACAGTAGTCAAACTCGATGCCCTGCCCGATACGGTTAGGGCCGCCGCCGAGTATCATAATCTTTGGTTTGTCGGTCGGCGCCGCCTCGCACTCGTCTTCATAACTTGAGTACAAATAAGCCGTCGTCGTCGCGAACTCTCCTCCACAGGTATCGACACGCTTATAAACCGGTCGAATTTTCTGCTCCAGTCGACGCCGCCGTACGGCTTTTTCCTCAACATTGAGGACGGTCGCCATTCTGGCGTCCGAAAATCCCTTGCGCTTCAGTTTGCGCATCAGTTTTTCATCCAGCCCTGGCAGGCCTGCCTCACGCAGACGAGCTTCAGAATTCACAAGATCGGCAATTTGCACAACGAACCAGGGATCGATACCCGTTAGTCTTGCGACGTCGTCGTATGAGTACCCGTGGCGCAGTGCGTCTGCAACATACAGCAATCGATCAGGTCCAGGCATTCTGAGCTCGTGGCGCAGATGATCGCGAGCCGCGTCGGTGGCAATCGGCCCGCATACTTCATCGAGCCCATTGATCCCGGTCTCAAGGCCGCGCAGCGCTTTCTGCAAGGACTCTTGAAAATTACGACCGATCGCCATCACTTCACCGACAGACTTCATCTGCGTCGTCAGGCGGTCACTCGTGCCGCGAAATTTCTCGAAGGTAAAACGTGGAATTTTGGTGACGACATAGTCAATGCTGGGCTCAAACGACGCCGGCGTGGCACCACCGGTTATGTCGTTCCTGAGTTCATCCAGCGTATACCCGACCGCCAGCTTGGCGGCCACTTTCGCAATGGGAAACCCCGTCGCTTTCGACGCCAGAGCTGACGATCTCGAGACGCGCGGATTCATTTCGATGACCAACACACGTCCGGTTTCGGGGCATATCGCGAACTGCACGTTGGAGCCGCCTGTCGCCACGCCTATTTTCCGCAAGACATTGATCGAGGCATTGCGCAGGCGTTGATACTCCTTATCCGTCAAGGTCTGTGCAGGAGCGACGGTGATTGAATCTCCGGTATGGACGCCCATGGGATCGAAATTTTCAATCGAGCAGACA
>JALHUQ010000159.1 GCA_022866645.1 Woeseiaceae bacterium
CATCGGACTTGTCGATGCGTCAATTTGCAGACTCGGATGTCATCTGGGTCAGTACAATATTCATGTTTTTGTCAGGCCTGCCTTTCGTTCTCATGGTGCGGTTTGTCCGGGGGCGAAGGCGGGCGCTCATCGACGATCAACAGGTGCGCGGTTATGCCTACTTTGTCGCCGTGGCAGTCGCATCAATTACCGCCTGGCTCGCCATTTCCTATGAGTTGCCGCTTGGTGATGCTCTGCGTATCGCGGCGTTCAGCTCGATCTCAATTATCACGACTACCGGTTATGTGTCGATCGACTATAACTTGTGGGGAGGCCTGGCCGCCGCTGCGTTTTTCTTCATGACCTTTGCCGGAGCCTGCGCCGGCTCCACCTCGGGTGGAATCAAGATCTTCCGATTTCAGGTTGCGGCACTGATGCTGCGCAATCAGATCAGCTCAATGCTCCACCCACGGGGCGTATTTCCGAACAAATACAATCACCAGACCATTACTGACGAAATTGTTACCTCGGTCATCGCCTTCTCATTCGTGTTTTCCGGAACGATAGCGATCCTGGCATTAGCACTCAGCCTGACGGGACTGGACCTCATTACGAGTCTCAGCGGCGCTGCAACCGCAGTCGCCAATGTCGGCCCGGGTCTCGGCAATATCATCGGTCCGATGGGGCATTTCGGGACGCTTACGGACACCGCGAAATGGATTCTGATCCTCGGCATGTTGATGGGGAGGCTTGAAATCGTCACAGTATTGATACTGTTTACAGCGGCATTCTGGCGCGATTGAGCTAGTCGCCGTCCGGGAGCGCGGGGGGTGCGGTACACGGATCGGCGTTCACCACATCGGGTCCGAAATCGATAATGAGCTTCGCAACTACCTCGCAGCTCAGCGGATTTCCTTTTACGGTTATCGACTCGATATTCCCCAGGCCTTCGATAGACAGCAAGTCCGATATGCGATTGTGGCCAAGGTTAAGTCGGTGGAGAGAGATGACGCTGGCCAGCACCGCCACATCGGACAACTGATTCCTGGAGAGGTCGAGTTCTTCCAGTGCCGATAGTCCTCTCAGTGCATCGATACTCGACAGCTGGTTGCCGTCAAGGTGCAATATCACCAGATTTGGATGCGCCGCAAGGGGGGCGATATCAGTAATCAGGTTACCGCCAAGATCGACTTCGCGTAATCCCTGGAGAGCTTCGAGCGCGGCAATCGAGACGATTTGGTTGTCAGCCAGATCAAGTGATTTCAGTCCGGTGAGCTCAGCGATGGGATCGATGTTCTGCAGGTGGTTGTGACTTATGGACAGGGTCGAAATGTGGCGCAGCGGCGGCAGCCAGCTGATATCTGAAATTTCGTTGTGATCGAGATTCATCGACTGTAAAGAGATGCGCAGTCGACCGAGCTCTACGCTTTGAATTTGGTTGTAGCCGAGATCGAGCTGTGTAAGACGACCCAGCCGGTCGACCAGATGAACGTCGGAAATCGCGTTATGCGCAAGATCGAGTAGCTGCAGATTAACGAGATTCTCAATGCCACCCAGATTCTCAACCGCCTTACTCTCGGGGTTGGTGCAGCGCAGCTGCGTTATGCGCCCTGAGGTTTTCCAGTTCTGCCGCTTCGCCTCAGCCAGCACGCATGCCTTTAGCACAGGATCTGCAAATATCAGATCGTCCACCGGCGTATAAACGCTGGCATGCGGATCGCCGCAGCCCACCAATATCAGCAAACCCGCCAGTAGACCGGCGAATATGACGCCGGAAAATATCGGTGTTCGAGAATTGTGCATAATCACGCAACCCCTTCGAAAGCTCGGTAGCTTAATCCAGTCCTTCACGCCTTTCATCTCCCTATTCATAGCTACACATTCCTACAATGCGTATCGTCCGTTTGATTGCTACCCACGGTCTGTCACGACAAGTAATCGGGATTAGCCACCATAAATCTTACCTGGCAACCACGTAACCAGCGCCGGAAATGTCGCTAACAGCAAAAGCGCGAGCAACTGAATCGCCACAAACGGCATCGCGCCGCGATAAATCTGTGCGGTGGTGACCGACGGTGGAGCGACCCCGCGGAGGTAAAAAAGCGCGAAGCCGAAGGGCGGCGTGAGAAATGATGTCTGCAGATTGATCGCGATCATAATGCCAAGCCACACCGGATCCAGCCCCATCGCGAGTAGCACCGGTCCAACGATCGGTACAACGACAAACGTAATCTCGATAAAGTCGAGCACGAAACCCAACAGGAACATCACCAGCATAACGACTATAACGGCGCCCACAACACCGCCAGGCAAAGACTCGAGCACTGCGCGGACACCATCGTCGCCGCCATAGCCGCGGAAGACAAGCGAGAAGATCGAAGCGCCAATCAGGATCAGAAAAACCATACTGCTGATGCGCAAGGTGCTGCGCATGATTTCCTGCAGGCGCTCGAGGTCAAGTTGACGCCGCGCGATGGCCATTAGCAAAGCACCCATGCCGCCAACACCGGCCGCCTCGGTCGGTGTGGCGTAGCCGCCAAGGATTGAGCCCAGCACCGCAAAGATGAGTAACAACGGCGGCAATAAGGCACGAAACACATCAGCAAGGGATACGCGCTCACCGGGTTCGCGGTGATGAGCGGGCATGGAAGTCGGACTGAAAAACGCAAGCCCGAGTATGTAGAGCACGTACAAAACGACGAGCAGCAGACCCGGGATCAGCGCGCCGGCGAACAAATCTCCGACCGATACCGTTTTCGGTGAAAAAATGCCCATGTCCAGTTGCGCCTGCTGGTACGCCGTTGTCATTACATCCCCGAGCATTACCAGAATGATCGACGGCGGAATAATTTGCCCAAGAGTACCCGATGCACAAATAGTGCCGGCGGCTATTTCGGGTGAGTAACCGCGTTTCAACATCGTCGGCAAGGAGAGCA
>JALHUQ010000160.1 GCA_022866645.1 Woeseiaceae bacterium
AATCGCCGTAGCGGATAAACGGGAGGCTGGAAGAAATGCGCCGAAATGTTGAGTTGGCGAAGTCCTCCGGCGACTGGGGCACACTCCTCGCAAAGGCCGGATCAGCCTGAGTCGCGTTGCAGCGCCTGCAGCTTGCCTGCAATTTTTTTTCTGAATCGCGAAGCAACAGGCGCATCGAGAAAGCGTTGCAGCGTCGCGACGTCGTGCCTCTGGGCGTAATGGAATCGAAACAAGTCCAGTGCAGTCACGTTGCTGGATTCGTTGACGATGTGAGTTACAGCCTCGCCCGCAGCTACCTCACCGCCGTTCAGGACGCGAAAGTAAATCCCGGGCCGTTCCGCATGCCGAAACGCCAGGCCACACCCTGAGTCCTGCATTCGCGCGGCGAAGGTGTTGCACGGTATTCGTGGCGCCGTTGCCTCCAACACGACCGCCCCGATCAGCAAACGGTCGCCGATGTTCATGTCCGAGGGCATGCCGCGGATGGTCAGGTTTTCGCCAAACAGTCCTGGCGGGTAGCTACGGCCCGTTTGATCCGCCCACCAGTCATAGTCATCAGCACTGTAGGCGTAAATCGCCTGATCGGCGCCGCCGTGGTGTTCAGTATCAACTATCGCGTCATCACGGAGCCCCGTCTCTTCAACAAGAACGGGCCCTTCCACCGGATACTTGCAGATGCCGGTCGTCAGCGAATGCTGATTGTGACTAATCGTCTCAATTCGACCGACATTGATACTTTCGAGGTACAGGGTCTCTAGCACGTGTCACTCCGTTGCCGCGTGTTCACTTGCCAGATTCTATACCGAGCGGCTGCTAACAGCCTCGTCTAAACGTCTACCTTCCCCAGAACGATCATCAGCAGCGTAAAAGCGATTAGCGCCACCGCGGTGACACCAAAAAACATGCAGATCATGAATATGGTCTGATCCATGCGGGTACTCCCCAATTCGACTACGAGTCGTCCTTTTGTACTCCGAGGTCGAAATTCCTGGTATTGGGGAAGCTACCTAGGCTCGGGAATCAGGTCCTCACTTCGACCCTTCCCCAGATGACTTCGTTACCCTGAATGGGTTGCGACGGAATATTCTGCGACAGCAGCAGCGAACAAATGGCGAATCCAGTGCCAATCAAAAAGACCGCAGCCGGTGAAACCATCCATACGATGCCCAGAGCAGCCGGTACGACGACTGCCGCGATGTGATTGATCGTGAATGACACGCCGGCGCTACTGGCGATGTCTTCGGGGCTCGCGATTTTCTGGAAATAGGTGTTCATTGCAATCGCCAGCGCAAAGAACATATGGTCAATGACATAGAGCCCCGCGCCGAGGTATGGGTTCTCGACGTACGCATACGATGTAAACACCACAATAAGTCCAATGTATTCGATGGTGAGCGCTTTGCGCTCGCCGATTCGACCGATCAAGCCGCCTATCCATTCGGCGAACAGCCAGTTGAACAGGTAGTTAATCAGGAATAACAGTGCTACCTGCGATGCCGAATAGCCAAATTTCTCAACCATCAGGAACGCGGCAAACACCATGAATATCTGGCGGCGTGCGCCGGACAAGAACTTCAGGGCGTAGTACAACCAATAACGTTTCCGTAATACCAGCCTGTTCGTTTGTTCATGCTCGACCTCGAACTTCGGGAAACCCAGCCACATGAAGACGGCTAGACCGCAGCACACCCCGCCCCCCAGCAAAAATATCCAGACGTAATCCAGCGACAGTAGTTCCAGCAAACCCCACAGGACGGCATAGACGACGAGCGAAGTAATTGCACCGACCGAAATCAGTTTTCCCAACGCTTGCGGCGCTTCTTGCTTGCTGAACCACTGCAGAGCCAGGGATTGCTTCAGAACTTCGAAATAATGAAATCCGACAGACATCAGGACAGTCGTACAGTAGAGCCCGATCGGTGTCGGGAAAAAACCGGCGAGCGCGACGCCGACTCCCAGAATCGCAAGGGCAATAACCGCGAACGGCTGTTCCCTGACGAGCAGGAGGACGAAAACGGTTGTGAAGGCCAGAAAACCGGGTATTTCACGCAGGCTTTGCAGAATGCCAATTTCGATTCCCGTGAACCCGGCTCGCTCGATAACGAAATTGTTGAGTAGCGCGACCCACGTGCTAAAGGCAACCGGCATCGCAACGGACATCAGAATCAACAGGGTTCTTGGGTTTTGCCAGGGGTGTCGCTGCATCGGTCGAGCTTAGTGACGGGCACTCCGACGGTCAAACAATCTTTGTCGAACCGAAAAATAGCAGCGAAACGCGTTACATTTACGTTATTTTCTCGATACAATGTAACGCATGGCCAAGAGCAAAGTATCCACCCTCAATCTCCGTATCGAACCGAACCTCAAGGAAGCGGTGCGAGAGGCCGCAGCGCGAGAGCATCGCAGTGTGGCAAATATGGTCGAAATGCTGATTCGCAGACATTGTGATCAAAGCGGCATCACGATTCCGGAACAAAGTGAGTTTTTCCCGGGGACTTCCAATGGATGAACGTATGTTGAGGGCGATGGTTGCGGCTGGCGCCATCAAGAACATCAACATTATTGCCAGCGGCGCACGATTTCACATCGAAGCCAGAACGCCAAACGGGGCAATAACCGCGGAGACGCGAAAAGGCAAGGTGCGAACCTGGGTCACACTGGACGCCGCGGCTCGCTGGGTACGGGGCCTGGGGGTCGGCGCCGCACACATCAATCTGGCGCACTGGCAGCCAAGCCAGCGCGAGTTATCTATCTAGACCGGGCGTCCAGACGTCCACAAACACTCTAATCTACCGTGTTAGCTGCAGGCCACTCGCCGCCTAACGGAAACGGTTTCTCATCGGTATTGAAGGTCAGGTAACGCGCAACATTGTAAATGTAGCTTGCCAGACTTTGCCCTGCTTGCTGAACCTGTCGATTCGTCTCGCCTGTGAACAGCACCCAGAAAAAACCGAGCACAACAATTAGTGATCCAGCAAAAAAAGCCAGCCCAACAAGGGCACAGCTGATCAGCATAAATAGACCACGTAACCAGGTCGCCCCGGATTTCAGATTTTTCTCCAGTGGATTATCGGACCCATGGTCATCAACAGAGACATGATCTGCTGGCGGATTATTTTCACTCATCGAATTGCTCCTTTACGCCTCTGTGCGTATTGTTACAATCTTCGACACTCCGAACCAGCGAAATATCCCAATGATGTACAAATTTCCTCTTGCGCTGCTTGGCGCCGTCATGGTGTCCGCGTGCAGCCAAACTGAGAGTACCGACACCAAGGCCGACACCCGCGACGAAGCCAACCGGATCGCGCAGGCCAGCATTATTGTCGATACGCACATCGACGTGCCGTACCGTCTCGAAAAAACACCCGCAGATGTTTCATTGGCGACCGAAAGTGGCGATTTTGACTATCCGCGGGCACGAAAAGGTGGGCTAAACGCAGCGTTTATGTCTATCTATACGCCTGCCTCGCTCGAGGCCGAGGGCGGCGCCAAAGAGGCTGCGGATAAGCTGATTGATATCGTCGAGGGAATCGTTGAACACTCGCCCGAAAAATTCGCTATTGCTCGATCCCCGTCCGACGTTCGCAGGCAATTCGCTGCAGGACTCATCTCGCTTCCACTCGGCATGGAAAATGGCTCCCCCATTGAGGGCGATCTTGCCAATCTCCAGTATTTTTTCGAACGGGGCATCCGCTACATCACCCTCGCCCACAGCTTGTCGAATCATATTTCCGACTCCTCCTATGATGAGCATCGACAATGGAATGGCCTCAGCGAGTTTGGCATCGAAGTTGTAGCGGAAATGAATCGATTGGGAATCATGGTTGATGTCAGTCATATAACAGACGATGCATTTTGGCAGGTCATTGAATCGAGCAGTGCGCCGGTCATCGCGTCGCACTCCTCGGCTCGGCACTTCACTCCTGGGTTTGAACGCAATATGAGTGACGATATGATCAAAGCGCTCGCTGAGAAAGGCGGCGTTATTCAGATCACTTTCGGTTCCAGCTTCATCACGGCAGAGGCCAGCGACTATTCGACTGCCCTGATGGAGGCCGGCAAAGCGTATGCAGCCGAACGCCCGGATTTTTCAGAAACGGATCTGTACCGACAATTCCCGGCGATCTATGCGGTGGAGCACGGCGAGATGCCGTATGCGACGATTGACAACGTGCTTGATCACATTGATCACATCGTGACGCTGACCAGTATTGATAATGTCGGGCTCGGGTCAGATTTCGATGGCGTCGGCGATTCGCTGCCGATCGGCCTCAAAGATGTCAGCGCCTACCCTGGCCTGATCGAAGGACTGCTGGATCGCGGTTACAGCGAGGCGGACATCCAGAAGATACTCGGCGAGAATCTTCTGCGAGTATGGCAAGCGGTTGAGGACTACGCCGCAACCACATCCAGCAGGACATAGCGCAGCAATACTTCGTAACTGCTTCTGTCGAGCTTCATACCGTCCGGCAATTCGAGGGTATGAATTGGCTCATCCTCTGAGTTGCGCATCTCCAGGAAGAGCCCGGCACCCTCTCGGTAAATCTGATATTTCACGTTGCGGTGCTCGTCGAATTTCAACACTACCTGGGCATCCGTCCAGTCGAGAATAGTCTCTCTGTTCATGATCTTCTCCGTCTAGTCAACCCGTTAAATGCAATCTTGCAAAGGCCGTGCCAGTTTACGGAAAATCCATTTATTCTATATTATTCAAATAGTTATAATAGACTCGTGAAAAAAACAAGGACGGACAACTGGCGTCATTTGTCATTTTTTGACAGGGATTTCAGGGGAATCGCGACAAGGGCTTTACATAACCGTTACAGGGGCCAGACAAATATAATGACAGGGACGGATATCACGATGATCAATATCTCCAGCGGCAACCCCATGCGCCAATAGTCACCGAATCGGTAACCGCCGGGTCCCATAATCAATGTGTTGTTCTTGTGCCCGATCGGAGTCAGAAACGCACAAGACGCGGCGACGGCGACTCCCATCAAAAACGGATCAGGATTAACGTCTAATCGTGCAGCGATCTCGATGGCAATCGGCGCGGCGATGACGGCTGTCGCTGTATTGTTCATCACATCCGAAAGCGTCATTGTCACGACGACCAGCAACAGCAGGACGACGATCGGAGAATATCCGGCAGACAGCTCGACAATACCGTTGGCGATTAATGCCGTTCCGCCCGTTGCCTGCAGCGCGCCGCCAATCGGAATCATCGAGCCGAGCAACACAATCACCGGCCACTCTATCGACGTATAGACGTCGCGAATCGGAACGATGTTGAAGAGCACATACAGCGCTGTCGCGCAGCCCAGCGCGATCGGCAAATAGACCAGCCCGATACTGGATATCAAAATCGCAGACGCAAAAATGCCGACAGCCCACCAAGCCTTGTCGCGTTGGATAACGCGCTGCCCTCGGTCCGCTAATGGCAGTAAGTCCAGACGGCTGTTGGTATCAGAGAGGCGCTCCTCCGTCCCCAAAAGTAGCAAGACGTCTCCCGGCTGCAGAATCAACTTGCGCACATTTTCGCTAAATCGAGTGCCTTGCCGGGAAACGCCGACCAGTGCGATCCGATAACGATACAGAAGGCGCAGCGACATCACCGAACGACCCACCAGGCGCGACGAGTCCGGCAAAACCACCTCGTTGAGCACCAGGTCCTCATTCCCCAGCATGCCTTCGCCCTTGCCGACATACTCGAGTTTCAGATTTCCCAGCGCCTCCTCAATGCTTTCCGGGCTGGCTTCAAGCACCAATATGTCCCCTGCCTTGATCTCCACCGCTCGAGCCAGGCCAGGCATCCGCTGTCCACGCCGGATCAATCCAACGATATCCACGTCGCTTCGCCCTGCCGCCTCGTCGAGGTCCTTGACCCGCTTGCCGATCGCGGTTGACCCGTCCGGCACACGTACCTCGGCGATGTAGTCGGCGAGATTGAACACTTCCCCGCCCGTATCAGCTGACATACGCGCGCTGGGCAGCAAGCGCCAACCGATTAGCGCGACGTAGGCGACGCCAACGATCGCGCAGGCCAGACCGACGGGCGCAAAGTCGAACATTTTATACGGCTCACCCAGCGCATCGCCACGGAACTCGGCAATAACGATATTGGGTGGCGTTCCGATCAGCGTAATCATACCGCCCAGAATGGAAGCGAATGACAAGGGCATCAGCGACAGTGACGGACTCCGACCCGCTTTTTTTGCCGCCTGTATGTCAACGGGCATAAGCAGGGCCAGCGCCGCGACATTGTTCATCAACGCAGAAAGCGAAGCTGCGAGGCCGGACATGATTACGATGTGCGTAGACAGTTTTCGCGACGCGTCAATTAGATGCCGCGCGACGAGCTCTATGGCACCCGAGTTGGATAGTCCCCGACTAACGACCAAAACCAGAGCGATGATGACCGTGGCCGGGTGGCCAAATCCCGAAAAAGCCTGTTCTTTGGGTACAATACCGGTAAGCAGCGCAATCAGGAGCGCTACGAAAGCGACCAGATCGTAACGCCACCGGCCCCAAATAAGAAAAACGAAAACGAAAAACAGCAGGCCGAACAAAGTGAGTTGGTCTGGTGTCATTCGTTACAACTCGATTTCGAAGATCATCATGCGGCCGAACCGGCCACCGTCGGCATCGCGAGAATCGTTTCAATGGCGATGACTCTATTCATTGCGCCTCCTTAGTGGTGCCTGGACGAGCGTTCACACCGGCACCACGCTACGATACCAGCATGGCATACCTCGTTGTTATTTTCGTGGTTTTGGCGGTCGTACTTGGACCTGGCATTTGGGTACAACATGTACTCGGAAAATACAGCCAACCCGAAGATCGCTATGCTGGAACCGGGGCCAGCCTTGCGCGGCACTTGCTGGACAAACACAGCCTGCATTCAGTGGCCGTCGAAACGACCGAGACCGGAGACCACTACGACCCAATTGCGAAAGCCGTCAGGCTGACCAAAGATAAACACGACGGACATTCTTTGACCGCAATCACGGTCGCAGCGCATGAGGTCGGGCACGCAGTCCAGGACCATACCGGCTACCGGCCGTTAAAATTGCGCACGCGGCTGGTCAAGGCCATGAGTGGCGTGGAAAAGATTGGCGCAGGCATACTCATAGTCTCGCCGTTTCTTGGTATATTGACGCGCGTTCCGGCTTTGGGATTACTGACTTTTCTCGCCGGAATGCTGACGCTCGGAACATCAGCGATTGTGCATTTGGTTACGCTTCCCACCGAATTTGACGCCAGTTTCAATCGGGCATTGCCGATGCTCGACGAGCACAAAATACTGAAATCGGCGGACCGTCGACACGCCCGCCGGCTGCTGACAGCCGCAGCATTGACCTACGTCTCAGCGTCTCTAATGAGCCTGCTCAATATCGCGCGCTGGCTGGCGATTTTGCGCCGTTGAGTTTGACGCCATATCTATTTGTTTTTATTAATTTTTTTCACGATATGCGAGCACACGCCTGCGGCGCCAATAAATAGACTGGTTTAGGACGCACCGCACTGCTATTATCCGCGCCCGAAAGCCCGTCCTACCTGATATGCAGCGCCGCACTGGCTGCCAGGAAGCGCCTCAAGGACGGGCAAGGATTTACGTGCACCCACCTCGATTTAATGCCGGGTTCTCGCTTTAGGTTTGGCTATGAGAGCCCCTAATGGCGTGGCGATAAAGAAAGGTCAGTGCCAGCAGACAACCAACAGAGCTGAAGTATTGAAATGAAAGACCTGAGCACCTACCGAAATATCGGCATCTTTGCCCACGTTGATGCGGGCAAAACGACGACCACCGAAAGAATCCTGAAACTGACCGGCAAAATCCACAAGATCGGCGAAGTTCACGATGGCGAAGCCACGACGGACTTTATGGAGCAGGAGCAGGAACGCGGCATTACGATTCAGGCCGCTGCGACCAGCTGTCAGTGGGACGGTCACCGCATGAACATCATCGACACACCGGGACACGTGGACTTCACGATCGAAGTGTATCGGTCGCTAAAGGTACTCGACGGCGGCATCGGCGTTTTCTGTGGCTCAGGCGGCGTCGAACCGCAATCCGAAACAAACTGGCGTTATGCTAACGATTCGGAAGTTGCACGCATCATTTTCATCAACAAGCTTGATCGAATTGGCGCGGACTTCTATATGGTTGTAAAGCAGATCGAAGAGATTCTGGCTGCTAAGCCTTTGGTTATGGTTTTGCCGATCGGCATCGAGGACGACTTCGTCGGCGTCGTTGATCTGCTGACTGAAAAATCGTGGATCTGGAGCGATGCCAGCGACGCGGCGTCCTACACGATCGGCGAGGTGCCGGAA
>JALHUQ010000018.1 GCA_022866645.1 Woeseiaceae bacterium
ATGGCGCAGGATGCCGACGCCAAGGCTGATAAGGCGCCAATCGAGGAAATAGTTACTACCGGATCGCGAATTCGCAGGGACACCTTCTCCAGTGCCGCGCCGATGGACGTCGTTCTCGCCGAAGCGGCCGCCGCCAAAGGCATTAACGACGTCGCAACAATGCTGCAGACGACAACCGTCGCGCAGGGCGCGCCGCAGGTGACCGCCGCCTCATCGAGTGTGTTTGTTTCAAATGGTGGGCTCGGGAGCCAGACCATTTCCCTGCGTGGCCTTGGCGCTCAACGTACCCTCGTAATGCTGAACGGCCGTCGCGCTGGTCCTTCCGGCGTAGAGGGGAGTGTTTCATCGTTTGATCTGGGTGCGATCCCGTTGGCGTCGGTCGAACGCGTTGAGGTTTTGAAGGACGGCGCATCATCGATTTACGGTTCCGACGCCGTTGCCGGTGTCGTCAACATCATTACCAAGAAAACGGACGGCGCAACGTTCAGCGCGTTCATTGCACAGCCCAATGATTCCGGTGGTGAAAGCACCCAAATCAGTGGTTCATGGGGCAAGCAGTTTGATCGTGGATACTTCCGCGCCACGGCCGATTACAACAAGACTGAAATTCTCCAGCGCAAGGATCGCGATTTTTTCAATTGCGAGGAGAACTACACATTTGACCTCAACACGGGCCAACGCGCCGATTTAATCGATCCTCGTACCGGCGCTCCTTTGTGTGATGACCTCCCGTGGGGGCACGTCTGGGTCTACGACTATGCCGCGTACGTCGGCGGTGCCGGAGACGGCACAACCAATGTCGGACCGCCAATTTATCTATTGCAATACGATTTTACCGGCGCACTGGCTGCAAACGGCGTGCCCGGGATACCAGCAGCAACCAACCCCAATCATATGACTGCACCACCGGGTTGGTACCCGATCTCCCGGGGCGATGCTTTAACGGAGTCGCTGATCGATTCGCAACATCCCTTGCACGGTACTCAAACACTGATTCCGGAGTCGGAGTCTACGACCGTGTTTCTTGAGGGCAATTACGCGATCACGGACAAGATCAACGTTTACTCCGAACTCCTACTCAATCGACGCGAAACGGTGGACATCGGATACCGGCAAATCTGGTCGTATATCTACAACTACGACTCGGCTGATTTGGGCTATGGCAGTGATCCATTGAGGGCCGGCTGGACAGGCGCTCAGTGGCTGAGCCCGCTGACTATCACCCCGCACTCCGATCAGACTGTCACGGTTGATTATCAGCGCGTTGTCCTCGGTCTCGAGGGCGAGAATGAGTCGTTCCTGGCGGGCTGGAACTGGGATACGTCGTTTCAGTACAGTAATTCAGACGGTGAATACGCGAACGACGAACTTTATGACGATGCGGTCACCTACGACTGGTTTCGGACGGCCGGCTCCTGCGTCGGAGAATTTACCCCGATATCCGACCGCGCATGCGTCGATATTCCGTGGCTGGATCCGAACTTTCTGGCCGGCGACATCCCCCAGGAAATCCAGGACTTCTGGTATGCCGTAGACGTTGGTAATACCGAGTATACGCAGTGGTCGATCGATGGATCCATCACAGGAGATATCTTCGAAATGCCGGCCGGGTCGGCCGCCATGGCCGTTGGTTTCCAATACCGGTACGATGAGATCCTGGATACACCGGGACCGTTGCGACTCTCAGGCAACAATCATTTAAGCGGTTCAGGTGGGATTACCGCTGGCGACGACAGCACGACAGCGATATTCGCCGAGTTTGATATCCCCTTGTTGGCTGGCAAGCCGCTCGCCGAATACGTCGATTTCAACGCATCCGTGCGATATACGGATGTTGACTCGTACGGGGACGACACCACTTACAAGGTCGGTCTGAATTGGGCCCTAACGGAATCTTTCAGGGCACGAAGTACCTTTGGCACGTCGTTCCGCGCGCCGTCGCTCTACGAGCTTTACCTGGCTGATCAGTCCAGCAGTCTGTCGGCACGTCAGGCGGACCCGTGTATCAACTGGGCCTCCAATCTGGCTCTGGGCAACATCTCTGACCGGACAGCGACCAACTGTGCGGCAGACGGGATTCCACCGGATCACATTGCTAGTGTAGGGCCGAGCGTCCTGACAGGCGGTGGCCTCGGTGTCCTGGCCGCAGAAACGTCTGAAGCCTTTACGTTCGGTTTGGTTTGGCGACCAAAGTTTACAGATCTGAGTGTGTCGGTGGACTACTTCGATATTTTGGTTGAGGACGAGGTAGACAGGATTGGTGGTCAGGCAATTGTTGCCGGTTGTTACAGCTCGCTGTTCTTCCCGAACGAGCCGCTTTGTGACCAGTTTGACCGAGCTTCGGCAACGGCGCCGCTACCGTTTGCGATTCTGGAGATCAGGGACAGCTACATTAACGTTGCCAAGCAACAGATTCGCGGCATCGATCTTGCGGCTACATGGGCCCATGAGGTCGGACGTGCTGGCACGCTATCGCTTGACACCAGTTGGACTTACAATTTGGAAGACACAGTCGCACTGTTTGACGAGACTGAGGATGATCTCTCCGGATTGGCGGGACACCCGGAGACCGTTGGTAACTTGAATCTGGTCCTGGATTGGGAGGCATGGTCATTCTTTTGGGGCGTGAACTACATCGGCGAGACCGATAATACTGCACACTTTGGTCGAACCACTGTCACTGACTATACGGGCGCTCAGGTCGGAATTAACCTCGTTGCCGATTCGGTCGTTTATCACAGCCTGTCAGCAAGTTACGCGTTCAAGAACGGTTTGACGGCTCGATTGGGTATGGCCAACGTCACTGACGAAAAACCGCCACGAGTGACCTCACTCGGCACCTCTAATGAAGTCAATGTTCTCGGCAAAACAGCGTTCTATTCGCAATATGACTGGTTAGGTCGTCGGCTCTTTGTCAACCTGACGATGGATTTTGATTAAGGTTGAAATAGTCAATTTAGCAATAGTAAGTGAAACGCGTCGGCTCCCGCCGGCGCGTTTTTTTTTGCTCCGTGTAAAATGAAGTCAGATCAGGATGGCTAATCAATGGCGAAACAAAAACAATCAATTCTCGCGTCTGACATCTCCCGTAGAGACTTCGTCAACGGCACCCTGATTGGTGTAGGAGCGGCACTGTTGGGCGCCACAGCGCCCGGTCACGCAGCCAGACAGGCGCCGGTTGGCGTCTTAAATGATCCGTGGACGGGCTACGGCGGTGTCGGTGACTACGCTGCCTCCAATGGCAATGTCGCCGCTGTCCGGGAAGCCGCGCATTTAATCCGAGACGGGCTGACGCAGGCGATGATGGATGACGTCGAGGACACCGGCGAAGAATACGACATGGTTATCGTTGGCGGAGGCTTTTCCGGGATTGGCGCCGCGTATCAATTTCACAAGAAATACGGGAACGCGAAGAAGTGCCTGATTCTGGAGAATCATCCCGTGTTTGGCGGGGAGGCCAAGCAGAATGAGTTCGAAGTCGATGGCTATAGATTATACGGCCCACAGGGGTCCAACGATTTCGGCCCGCCCGACAAAGACGAAGATAGCCTGATAGCCGATATCTATCGAGAGACGGGTCTTCCATTCGAGTACGAGTTCGTAAAGCAAGACCCCGGGAAGACCAAAGTAAGGACGCCGTTGGAGCACTTTTATGGCGTGTATTGGGATGAGGAGCGTTACGACACGGGCTATTTTTTGGGCAACGATGCCAAGACCCCGTGGGTCGTCAACCCGAGAGCGGATGGCCTGGCGCGTTTGCCCTGGTCAAGTGATCTCAAGGCAGAATTGAATCGCGCCTTCGCCGATAAAGAGGAGTACCACAGCGGCGAGGATTTGGACCGCTGGCTCGATAGCATGTCCTACAAAGAACTCCTGGAAGGCGTCATGGGATATAGCCCGGAAGTAACGGAGTATTTCGACCCGATTCTGGCCATTTCGATGGGTGGCGTGGGTGCAGATGTGTATTCGGCCTACTCCGCGAAATTGTTGGACATGCCTGGCACCAACGTTCACTACGAATACGATATCAACGAGGACAGTGCCTACAGTTTCCCGGGTGGCAATGCGGGAATTTTCAGGCACATCGTAAAGTACCTCATTCCCGACTGTATCGTGGGAGCCAAGTCCTTTGAAGAAATTCTGTTCAACTCGATCGATTTTTCTGCTCTGGATCGACGCAGAAACAGTTTACGTATCCGCCTGAATTCCACGGCGATCGATATTCGCCACGCCGGCTCGACTGACGACGCTGAGCACGTTGACGTAACGTATCACCAGGATGGCAAGGTCAAGCGCGTTAGAGCCAAGACAGTCGTGGTGTCCATCGGCGGATGGGTCGCACGAAACATTGTCAGCGATATGCCCGAAGCGATCTCGAAAGCCTACAGCCAGTTCTATCACTCGCCGATCCTTGTGGTAAATGTCGCTTTGCGGAACTGGCGATTTCTTGACAAGCTCGGCATTGCGGCGGGTCGCTGGTTTGAAGGATTCGGCCGATTTTTCGCTATTCGCAGACCGATGGACACGGGCGATGCCGCGCAACCGTTCGACCCCGACAAACCGACTGTTATGACCTTTTACGTCCCGTTCAATAACCCTGGATTGCCTCCCGAGGCGCAAGGCGTTATCGGGCGTGCGGAGCTTCTCAGCAAGTCCTATGCCGACTATGAAAACGAAATCGTCGATCAGATGACCAGGATGTTTTCGGCCTATGGGTTTGATGCGGGAAAAGACATCGCCGGGATCGTTTTGAATCGCTGGGGCCACGCGTATATCTCACCGCAGCCAGGGTTTCATTTTGGCAAAAATGGGCAAGAAGCGCCGATAGATACCGTCAAAAAAGGCTATGGTCGAGTCCGGTTCGGCCACTCTGAACTCAGCGGCTACATGAGTCACACAAGAGCGCTCAACGAAGGGTCAAGGGCGGCCGTCGAGGCGATGATGCAGATTTGACGGGTTCTACCGGGCCGACAACTAGTTCTGTCGGTCCAGACACCGAAGTGATAACGCCTCCGCAATATGCGGGGGCGTTATTTTTTGCGCTCCCACCAGATCGCCTATTGTTCTGGCGACCCGCAACACGCGCTGATGCGCGCGCGCCGACAAGTTAAAGCGTTCCGCTGCATTCTCGAGCAAGGCCCAACACTCGTCGTCAGCGTCACAAACCGAATCCAGTTCGTCGCCGCTCAGCCTTGCATTGCTGACGCCGCTGCGTCGCATTTGCACGTCCCAGGCTTGTTCAACGCGCGCTCGTACTGTCTTGCTCTTTTCGCCGCCGCCTTCGCTTGCACGCAGCAATTCTGTCGACGGACGCAACACCTCAACATGCAAATCGATGCGATCCAGCAACGGCCCCGATATCTTGCGCCGGTAGGCCACAACCCGGTCACTGCTGCAACGGCAATCCGCCAGGCGGTCGCCCAGGAACCCGCAGGGACAGGGATTCATGGCGGCGATGAGCTGAAATTTGGCAGGATATTCCGCTTGCCCGCCGGCCCGCGAAATACAGATACGACCCAATTCCAGGGGTTCACGCAATACCTCGAGCGCGCGGCGATTGAATTCCGGCAATTCGTCGAGAAACAGCACGCCATTGTGGGCCCGGGATATCTCGCCGGGGCGCGGTCCCGGGCCTCCGCCCACCAGTGCTGATGCCGAGGCCGTATGGTGCGGTGATCTGAAAGGTCGTTGCCGCCAGCCGTTCATCGCAACCGGCAGACCAAGGATCGAATCTATGGCAGCGGTTTCCAGCGCTTCCTCACTGCTCATTGCCGGCAATATTCCCGGCAGTCGTCGCGCCAGCATGCTTTTGCCCGTGCCGGGCGGTCCGATGAACAACAGGTTGTGTCCGCCGGCTGCGGCGATTTCCAGCGCGCGTTTGGCGCGCTGCTGCCCGCGAACATCGGCGATATCGTTGGATGTCGGATCGACCCGCGCGAGATCCATCTTCGCCGCAACATGGATAGCTTCCCTTCCCGAAAGGTGCGCCGTGATCTCGGTCAGGGATGTCGCCGGATAGACCTTGGTGCAGGCGAGCGATGCTTCCATCTCATTGTCTTTCGGCACGATCACTCGCCTGCCAGCCGCCGCTGCTCGCAACACAGCCGGCAAAATTGCGGGCACGGATCTGATTTCCCCACTCAGTGACAGCTCACCGTAAACCTCTACGTCATCCAATGCGTCTTTGGGAAAGTGCTTCTTGGCAGCGAGTATCCCGAGTGCGATGGCAAGGTCGTAGCGGCCGCCCGATTTTTTCATATCGGCCGGACCGAGGCTGACCGTGATGCGTTGCTGGGGAAACTCGAAACCGGAACTGATAAGCGCGCCGCGAACGCGGTCTTTACTTTCCCTTACCGCGGTTTCCGCCATTCCAACGATAGTGAATGCTGGCAAGCCGCCCGACAGGAAAACCTCGATCGTCACTGGTGGCGCGTCGGTTCCGTACTGCGCGCGGCAATGCAGTATTGCGAGGCTCATGGTTCAGGCCCTCCATGGCCTTTAGTTTTTCTCTAACTCCTCGAGCTTCGCCTCCAGGCGCGTGAGCTTTTCGCGAGTACGAGCCAGCACGGCTTCCTGCACCTCGAATTCTTCGCGTGTCACGAGATCCAGTTTGCTGATTCCGGTACGCAATACGCCGCGAAAATTCGCTTCCAGATCTTCACGCATCGAGCGCAGGCCTTCTGGAATGGACTCCGCCAGTTTTCTCGCCAGATTTTCGATTGAATCGTCACTCATACCCGTTTGATACCTGAGCCAAACCGAAAACGCCAGCCGCAAAAGCCACGATACGGGGAAGAAACCGGGCTTGCACACCAAAGTGGTGCAAGCCCGGTATTTCTTTGCACTGCACTGGCGCAAGACTGGCCCGCTGTAGATTTTATCTTATTGATAAATAAACGTAATTCGGAACTGGCACGCATCCTGCTATGGATAAAGTAACCGGCCGCGTGGCCGCAAACCAAAACGGGAGCATTACAACAATGAACGTCAGAAGATCAGCACTAGTCGCACTTACACTTTTCACCACTGGCGCCGCGCAGGCCGATCTGTCAGCCAATATTGGCTTCGCCAGCGACTACTTCTTCCGCGGCATATATCAATCACAGTCGGCAGCGAGTGGCGGCGTCGACTATGAGAACAACGGCTTCTACGCCGGCGTTTGGGCCGTGGACGTCAGTGATGGCCTGTCGGCCGGCTACGACGGAAGTGATGCCACCGGTCTGGAAGTCGACGGTTACTTTGGTTACGGCGGCGAAGTCGGCGACTTCACCTATGGTGTTGGCTTCACTGGTTATTACTACACCCAGGACTTTGACGACACTTATCAGGAGATCAACCTCAGCGGTGGTTATGGAATAGCAACGCTCGACGTTGCCATCGGTCAGTACAGCAACTTCAGCGGTCCAACGCTGGACTACACCTACTACGCGCTGACTCTCGAGAAGAACGGTTTCTACGGCAAGTACGCCGGCTTCTCTCAGGACGCGGACGGCGATTATTTCGAATTGGGCTACGGCGCGACAGTTTCCGATATTGATCTTGGCGTGTACGTCCTTTTCAACGACAAAGTGCTGAGCGGAATCGCGGACACAGCAAGCGGCGCGCCAACCGACAATAACTCGATTGTCTTCACGATCGGCAAGTCCTTCGACCTGAAATAGGCAGCCAGGGGCGACGGCAGCGTCGCCCCACTTCTAAGGGGAATCAAAATGAAAATGATTACAGCAATCATCAAGCCGTTCAAACTGGATGATGTGCGCCAGGCCGTCGCCGATATCGGCATTCAGGGCATCACGGTTACCGAGGTCAAAGGCTTCGGTCGCCAACGCGGGCACACGGAACTCTATCGTGGCGCTGAATACGTCGTGGACTTTCTTCCAAA
This sequence comes from Woeseiaceae bacterium, assembly GCA_022866645.1. Taxonomy (GTDB): domain Bacteria; phylum Pseudomonadota; class Gammaproteobacteria; order Steroidobacterales; family Woeseiaceae; genus UBA1847. The sequence continues at coordinate 7,883 of JALHUQ010000018.1, forward strand.
AGCCAAAATCGAACTTGCCGTTGCTGACGATGTCGCCGAGCAAGTGACCGAGGCAATCAGCAACGCCGCCCGTACGGGCAAGATCGGCGACGGCAAGATTTTCGTCACCGAACTTGTCGAGGCCATTCGTATTCGCACCGGTGAGACCGGCAGCGAAGCCGTTTAACTGACGACACGAAGGAGAATATCGTGGAAGCAACAACTCAGATTGCGGCGCAGGTTACGGAACTTTCGTACGCATTGGATACTTTTTACTTTCTGGTTATGGGCGCGCTCGTCATGTGGATGGCAGCGGGCTTCACCATGCTCGAAGCCGGTCTGGTTCGTGCCAAGAACACCGCAGAAATTTTGACCAAGAACGTCGGCCTCTATGCGATAGCCTGCATCATGTACATGCTGTGTGGTTACGCGATCATGTACCCGGGCGATGACTTCGCGGGCGGCATGTTCGCGAGCATCTCAACATTGGGTAGCGGTCTGCTGACGTCGAGCGACAATGCTGCTGCTGATGTTATCGCGAGCGGCGGAGATACCTACTACTCCAATCTCTCCGACTTCTTTTTCCAGGTGGTGTTCGTTGCAACAGCGATGTCCATCGTCTCGGGCGCCGTAGCCGAGCGCATGAAGCTATGGGCGTTCTTCGCGTTCAGTGTTGTCCTCACCGGCTTTATTTACCCGGTCCAGGGCTTCTGGAAATGGGGCGGTGGTTTCCTGCAGGAAGCGGGGTTCCTTGATTTCGCAGGTTCCGGCATAGTCCATCTTTGTGGCGCAGCCGCAGCACTCGCGGGCGTTGTCCTGCTGGGTGCTCGTAAAGGAAAATACGGTGCAGGCGGTCAGGTGAACGCGATCCCGGGTTGCAATCTGCCGATGGCGACTCTGGGTATGTTGATACTGTGGTTAGGCTGGTTCGGCTTCAATGGCGGCTCTGAACTCAAAGTCTCTGATGTCTCCGAAGCAAACTCGGTTGCGCTGGTTTTCGTCAACACGAATATGGCTGCAGCTGGCGGCCTCATTTCGGCCTTGCTGCTGGCGCGATTCTGGTTTGGAAAAGCGGATCTCACAATGGCACTCAACGGCGCCCTCGCCGGTCTGGTTGCAATCACCGCGGAACCGCTGACACCGGAGCCTCTCGTCGCTACGTTAATTGGTGGCGTTGGTGGTTTGTTGGTCGTCCTCGCTATCGTCGGACTCGACAAGTTCAAAATCGATGACCCCGTCGGTGCCATCTCTGTACACGGTGTTGTCGGAATCTGGGGTTTGCTGGCGGTCTGCATTTCCAACCCGGAAGCGAGTTTGCCCTCGCAACTTATGGGCATCGCCTGCATCTTTGGCTGGGTGTTTGCCACGAGCTTCGTTGTCTGGTTCATCCTCAAGAAGACCGTCGGTATCCGCGTCTCCGAGGAAGAAGAGTACGAAGGCGTCGATATCAGCGAATGTGGCCTGGAGGCTTACCCGGAATTTACCGCAGCCGAGTAACATAACGGTCTTTTGCACTTGACTGATTATTTTATTAATATCAGTTACTTAGCGGGCCTTCGGGCCCGCTACTTTATTTTTACGGCTGGGAAAATGCCCGGTTTCGCCTGTGATCGCGGTCACAATAATTTGACTTTATCCGTGCTCTAATAACGGCATGAAAAT
>JALHUQ010000161.1 GCA_022866645.1 Woeseiaceae bacterium
GTCATTAATAGCCAGACAGGGCTGTTTATCTTCAGTCCAAATATGTGCGCGAAGTTTTGGGCTGCATGGGTCATCCAGCGAGTTAAGCGTGATATCAATTTCGCCGGGACGCTTTTCGTTCTCGTAGGAAATGGAAGTACCACAATCGGCACAATGGCCGAGGACTTTGCTCAACTCAGTCGTTCTCGAAGAACTCGATATAGCCTGTTTCGATCGAATATTCAGCGCCGATAATAGTGAGATCGCCCGAGTCAATCAGCTGTTCCAAAATCAGTGATCCATGCCGCAATTGCTCGACCGATGCTCGGACGTTGGCACGCACGCATTCGTCGACCACGGCTTTATCGTCGAGGTCGCTGTGTTCATCAAGGATAGGCTCTACCGCCGGTCGGATACGGTCCACGATCGCGCGAAGATTTGGCGAGCGGTGAGATTCCTTCAGACCCAGTTCCTGCAATGTCGCAATGATCGCTCCGCAATCGCTGTGGCCCAGAACAACAACCAGGCGGGTGCCGAACTGCTTGGCCGCGAATTCGATGCTGCCAATTTGCGACGGTGCAACGATGTTCCCCGCAACCCGGATAACAAACAGGTCGCCGATGCCACGATCGAATATCAGTTCGGTGGGGACGCGGGAGTCTGAACAGGCCAGGATAATGGCAAATGGATTTTGCGGTTTCGCTGCACCCGCGCGGTGTTCGCGACTGGCTAGCGTTTCTTCACTAACTTCGTCTGACACGAAGCGGCGGTTGCCTTCGCGAAGTCGTTCAAGCGCATCAACAGCGGAAATCATCTGCGCACAATAACCTGAATATCGATCAGCGAGCAATCCAGCGATGCAGGAACACGGCGGTGCCTGACGGAAATTCGGATTGGTCTTTGGCCAGTTCGACATAGCCATCTGTTGCCGACAAGGCGGCGAAGTCACCCGACGTGTTGGTTTGAACTGGCATGGCGAGCGTTTGTCCTGCCGCGTTCGAGATCAGTTTCACGGGCTGGAAACAGGTGAGCTCAGGTGTAAAGGATATGTTGGTGGCAAGGGCTGCGAATTCAGGTGGCGTCTCGTTAGCGCCCGAAGCTTTTGCCAGTGCCGGAATCAGGTATTGGCGGCAACACACCAGCGCCGACACGGGATTGCCTGGCAGCGCGAAGACAATTTGATCTCCTGGCCCCTTTCCAAACCACATGGGTTTGCCAGGCTTCTGGCTGATCTTGTGAAAGACGACTGAAACGCCGAGATCGGTGAGTACTTGCGGCACATAGTCCGCTTTGCCCATCGAAACACCGCCACTCAGGACTAGCACGTCCGCCTCCTGGAGATGTATGGCTAATCGCCCGCGTAGAGCATCTACATCATCAGCGATGTGTTCGTGCTCGTTGCGTCGATAGCCGTGACTTTCCAGCAAGGCCAGAATCGCGGGTCCATTCGACATGCGAATCTGTTGTGGCTGGATCGGCGCGCCGGCGGCAACCAGCTCGTTGCCGGTCGAAATAATGCGAATTACCGGGTCAGCGGCGACATCGACTTCTGTTTCTCCGCAAGACGCAATGATTGCAATGTCGAGAGGCGAGACTCGTTTTCCCGGCCGCAACATATAAGCGCCTTGCGCGTAGTCGGAACCCCGAGGGTGAAGAAAACGGTCTTTGGATATTTCGTAGTCAGCCTCTATCTCCGCTACGCCGTCGGTAACGGTAATGCGTTCTACAGGAACTATGCAGTTCGCGTTCGCCGGCATAGCCGCGCCGGTCATGATTTCAATGCACTGTCCGTTTTCGAGAGTCAGAACGGCATCGCCGGCGGCCTGCATGGCTTGTATCGGAAAGCGCCGTTGTCCGCTGACGTAGTCCGCCCACGCGAAAGCGATGCCGTCCATCATGACGCGATCGAAGGGTGGCTGATCCCGCTCTGCCCGAATAAGCTGGCGCAACACTCGACCGGTCGAATCGGCCGCCGCTACGCGCACCGTGGGAAAGGCCGGTGTTGTGGCCAATACGGCTTTAAGCGCCTCAGCCGTCGTCAGCACAATCTTCTCAACGCTGTTCGCGGGCGATCGCCCGGTGGCCAATGTCGCGACGGCAGTAAACATCCTGCCAGTGAATCTTGTCTACGGCGTCGTAAGCGCTGGCCGCGGCGGCGTTGACTGAATCACCCAGGCCGACGACGCACAACACGCGCCCACCACTAGTGACGACCTGATCTCCGTTGCTCGTGGTGCCTGCATGAAATACTTTTTGATCAGCGCTATCGGCGACATCGAGACCGCTAATGGGCAGGCCTTTGTTGTAACTGGCCGGATAGCCGCCCGCCGCGAGGACGACGCCCAACGCGGCCCGCGTATCCCACTCTGCTGTTTGTTTTGCCAGAGTGCCGTCGAGCGTTGCGACGCAGAGATCCGTAAGGCTGGACTTGAGGCGCGACAGTATGGGTTGTGTTTCCGGGTCGCCCAGGCGGCAATTGAATTCGATCACTTTCGGCGTGCCGTCGGCCGTGATCATGAGGCCGGCGTATAAAAAGCCACGATACGGGTGGCCATCAGCTCGCATGCCCTCAAGTGTTGGTCGTATGACCTCGTCCATAACCCGTCGTTCGATTTCGGGCGTTACGACCGGGGCCGGGGAGTAGGCACCCATACCGCCCGTATTTGGGCCGCTATCGCCTTCGTCCCGAGCTTTGTGATCCTGGGAGGTCGCTAGTGGCAATACCGTCTCGCCGTCTGTAATCACGATGAAGCTGGCTTCTTCGCCGTCGAGAAATTCTTCAACAACGATGCGTGCACCCGCGTCGCCGAAAGCGCCACCGTCCAGCATGTCTGTTGCCGCATCGACGGCCTCATCAAGAGTCATCGCAACCACGACACCCTTGCCGGCAGCCAGCCCGTCAGCTTTGATAACGATGGGTGCGCCTTGCGCTCGAATATAGGCAAGTGCCGGTTCAAGAGCCGTAAAACTTTGATAGTCCGCAGTCGGAATTTTGTGACGAGCAAGAAAATCTTTCGTAAACGCTTTGGAGCCCTCAAGTTGCGCTGCCGCAGCGCTTGGCCCGAAACAGGCTAAGCCCAGTGACTCAAAATGGTCAACGATACCCGCGACCAGCGGCGCCTCGGGGCCGACAATAGTCAGACCGATGTTTTCATCCCGGGCCAGACTTGCCAGCGCATCGATATTGTCGGCGGATACGTCCACGTTGCGGACACGGTTTTCTCGCAGCGTGCCCGCGTTACCGGGCGCAACCAGCACCTCATCAACATCGGCAGACTGGGCGCACTTCCACGCGAGCGCATGCTCGCGACCGCCATTGCCGATGATCAGGACTTTCATGGTTGAATAAACTACCTCAATGACGGAAGTGGCGCATGCCCGTAAAGACCATCGCCAGGCCATGCTCATTCGCGGCCTGGATGACTTCGTCGTCACGCATGGATCCGCCAGGCTGAATTATAGCTGCGATACCCGTTTCCGCCGCGGCGTCGATGCCGTCACGGAAGGGAAAGAACGCATCGGACGCCATGACTGAGCCCTTGATTACCAATCCCTCATCGGCCGCCTTGATTGCGGCGATCTTTGTACTGTAAACACGACTCATCTGGCCTGCGCCTACGCCAATGGTCATCCTGTCCTTGCAGAAAATGATGGCGTTCGACTTCACGTATTTTACAACGGTCCAGGCGAACAACATGTCCTGAATTTGTTCAGGCGTTGGTGCGAGTTTCGTAACGACTTTCAGGTCAGCAGCGGTGATAACGCCGAGGTCGTTGTTCTGCACGAGCAGTCCGCCCGAGACCTTTTTGAAATCGTAGCCGGCGCTCGTGGCTCCCGACCACGCGCCTGTCACCAGCACGCGAACATTTTTCTTCGTTGCGACGATGTCAGCTGCGTCGGCATCGATGGAGGGCGCCACAATCACTTCAACAAACTGTCGATCAACGATGGCTGCGGCGGTCTTTTTGTCCAGTGCGCGGTTGAATGCAATGATGCCGCCGAACGCCGAAGTTGGATCGGTTTTGTAGGCATTGTCGTAGGCATCCTGAATATTGTCTGCGACGGCAACGCCGCAAGGATTGGCGTGCTTGACGATGACGCACGCCGGACTATCGAATTGTTTGACGCACTCCAGTGCAGCGTCGCTATCGGCGATATTGTTGTAGGAAAGGGCCTTGCCTTGCAGTTGCTTTGCCGCTGCAAGAGATCCTGCAGGCAATGACTGGTCAACATAGAAGGCCGCATCCTGATGCGGATTCTCGCCGTAGCGCAATTTTTCAGAGAGCGTGCCTGAATACAGAAAGCGCTGGCCCAGTGCGTCGTCAGCCAGTGAGTTGGACAGGTACTTCGTAATCGCCGTGTCGTAGCTTGCCGTGTGGGCGTACGCTTTCGCAGCCAGGCGGCGGCGACTCTCAAGTGACAGTCTGTCGTTTTTCAGATCGTCCAGAACGGTGTCGTAGTCTTCCGGTTCTACGATGACGGCAACTCCGTCATGATTCTTGGATGCCGCACGAATCATTGCAGGACCGCCAATATCGATATTCTCGATCGCCTCATCGATGCTCGCACCTTCGCGAGCGATGGTCTGCTCGAACGGGTAGAGATTGACGACGAGTAGGTCGATGGGCTCGATACCGTGTTTGGCCATCACCGCTTCGTCGGTACCGCGGCGACCCAGTAGTCCGCCGTGAATAACGGGGTGCAGAGTTTTGACGCGGCCATCCATGATCTCGGGAAAGCCTGTTTTTTCAGAAACTTCGATAACTTCGAGGCCTGCATCTCGCAATTGACGACAGGTGCCGCCGGTGGAAAGGATTTCTA
>JALHUQ010000162.1 GCA_022866645.1 Woeseiaceae bacterium
CCCCCAAGGGGGGTGGCCCCATTTGAGCCTGGATGCGATTGTCGATCTTGCTCAAATCTGGACCCATGCGTATTAACTCAACTGGATCCTTCGCCCTGGTGTTTCGGTGCTAATATTCGGTGGCCAATTCGTAACAATAAAGAAGAATAATTATCGATTCGCAAACTATTATCCTGATCGGGGTCGTAATTTACGTTTCCGTCATGCTCGCCGTTGGCGTATTCGTCGCTCGGAAATCCACTTCCATGTCCGACTTCGCGGTATCAGGCCGCAACATGTCACTCACTGTTTGTTCTATTTCGATTATGGCTACCTGGTTCGGCAGCGGGCCAATGATGGGTTCAGCCGCGGCGGCATATCGCGGCAGCACATTGGAGGTTTTGCGGGATCCTTTCGTTTCAGGCATTTCATTGCTGATCTTTGGTTTCTTCTTCGCGAGACTTTACCGGCGATCCAAACGACTGACGCACATTGAGTTGCTCGAAAGGCGTTACGGCAATATCGCCGGCGTGATCTCGGTGATCATCAATCTTATCGCCGGATCGATCTGGCTCGGCGCCGTACTGTTTGCTTTTGGCGTCGTTTTCGAGTCGCTGGCTGGCCAGCCGATGGCCTACGGCATAGTGGGCGGCACTGCGGTAATCGTCGTCTATACCATGTTCGGCGGTTTGAAGGCGGTAGCCGCGACGGACGTTCTGCAGATGGTCTTCATTATCGTCGGTGTGATAGCGCTGTTCTTCGTTGTCGTCAGTGACTCGGGCGGCTTTGCGGCGATTCCACAGAACCTGCCGGACCACGCGTTTCGCCTGCTGCCGGAGTCGAATACTTTCGCGGCGTGGTTTGAGTACATGCAGGTTTGGTTCAGCTCCGGTCTCGTCGCAATTGGTGTCGTTTCGATGGTGCAACGGGCGTTGGCCGCGCGTAACGAACAGGTCGCTCAGAACGCTTTCTACATAGCAGGAGTTGGCTATCTTCTGCTCGGCATGATTCCCGTTACCTTGGGGTATATCGCCGCAACGACGATGCCAGGCGTTGAAGATCCGAATGCGATCATTCCGCTGCTCGCGGTCGAACACCTGCACCCGATTGTCGTTGCCGTTTTTGTCGGCGCCGTAATTTCGGCCATCATGAGTACGTCGGACAGTATCCTGTTGGGCTGCGGCACGATTATTTCTGTCAACCTGTTACCGCGTGTCGTTAACAACCCGTCAGACAAGTTGCGATTGTCCGTCGCTCGTTGGTCGGTGCCGGTAATTGCAGTGATCGCGCTTTACACGGCATTCAATACGAACACTGTAATTTCTGCGATTGCGTTGTCGATTTCTTTCGGTTTTTCGGCCATGAGTTTCCCTTACATCCTCAGTCTCTGGTGGGCAAAAGCCAATCAGACGGGTGGCCTGTCCGGCATTGCGGCTGGTATCGCGACGTTCCTGATCCTGCGATATACAACGGAAGGGTTTCCGGCAAATTTTGTCGCGTTTTGGGTCTCCGGCTTCGTGACGATTGTTGTTTCTTTCGCAACCCAAACTATGGATCCGCCGCGTTCGCTGACAGATATCGACGGCAATACGCTGGGACCGACGCAGAGGCTGGGTACACTGCCGCTGTTCCGGCGCGCCGAATAACATCGCTTTGACTACCGAAACCACCATCTTCATCGGCGTTGCGATCTACATGATCCTGATGCTTGCGGTCGGCGTACGGGCCTCGAAGAAAGCGACGACGTCGACGGAATTTATCGTCGCGGGTCGAAAGTTGCCCATGTTCATTTGTACCGCAACGATCATTGCCACCTGGTTCGGCGGCGGCACGATGATGGGCGCTTCGGGAGCCGCCTACGACGACGGACTGCTTGGTGTAATAGCGGATCCCTTTGGCGCTGCGTTGGCTTTGTTCATTGTCGGCATGTTCTTCGCACGCCTGTTTCGTCGTCTCGGGCTTCTAACCTACATCGATCTTGTTGATCAGCGCTACGGAAAAACGGCAGCGACTTTAATGACCCTGACCGCGCTGGTCTCGAACATCGGCTGGGTCGGCGCAATGCTGGTAGCTTTCGGCCTCGTGTTCGAGTCATTAACCGGAACGCCGCTCGAAATCGGAATCATCACAGGCGCGACGGTGATTATTCTCTACACCATGATCGGCGGCATGTGGGCCGTCGCTTTAACTGACGCCTATCAAATGGTCATCATCATGGTGGGATTAGTGATTCTGTTTGTAGTGGTGCTGATTGATGTCGGCGGCTGGTCTGCGATTTCATCGCAACTGCCCGAAAACACCTTTCGTATGTTGCCGCTACATCACGATTGGGAGCATTGGCTTAACTATTTTCGCCTGTGGTTTATTTTCGGCCTCACGGATGTCGCCGGACAGAACCTGATAGGGCGAGCGATGGCCGCGAGGTCTGAGCGCGTGGCCCAGAACTCCTTTTATCTGGCAAGTTCCGGGTACCTTCTGTTCGGCATGATCCCGGTGTTAATCGGCATCATCGCCAGCGTTACGATGCCCGGCCTGTCGTCTTCGGAAGCCGTTGTTCCTGCCATGGCGATCGAACATCTGCACCCTATCGGTGTTGCGGTTTTTGTTGGTGCGATACTGGCGGCGATCATGAGTTCCTGCGATAGCGCTTTGCTGGCTTGTGCCAGTATTACTGGTCGCAATTTGCTGCCACTCATCTTGCATGAGCCGTCGGACAAGCGAACCTTGCTCGTAGCGAGGATTGCTATTCCCGTCTACGGCATCACTGCAATTTTGGTGGCGCTTAAGTCGCAGGTCGTTTTTGACGTCATGATCGATGCCAATATTGTGGGACTGTGCGCCGGCGTCGTGCCGTTCTTCCTGGCAGTATGGTGGAAGAAAGCCAATCGCAGCGGCGCCTTGGCCGCGATGTTCGCCGGTTTCGGCGCGTGGTTGATTTCGCGTTCCGTAGCACCGGAGTTACCGGGCGATCTGATCGGCCTCGGCGTGTCTTTAGTCACTATGCTGGTGGTATCGAGCCTGACGCAGAAATTCGATCCGCCGCGGCAAGTAGTGGACGTCGACGGCAACCCGGTCGAACTGACCAATCGCCTTGGCACGCTGCCGATACTAAAAAAGGGGTCAGACCGAATTTAGGGGCTTAGCGCTTGCCTTTCAGGTGCTGTGCCGCGCGGTATCGGGCGCGCGCTTCGGCGAGCTCTGCTTGCGCGCGGGCAATATCGGTGTGTTCCGAGGCCCCTTTTAGTGCTTCTTCGGCGTCGTGCTGCGCAGCCAGGGCCGCTGCTTCATCGAGTTGATCGCCGCGAAGCGCGGTATCAGCAAGGATCGTTACCTGGTGCGGCTGCACTTCAAGCAATCCGCCCGTGATGTAGAAGCTTACTTCCTTGCCGTCCTCGTCCTGCACACGCACCTCGCCCGGGGACAAGGGCGATAGCATCGGCGCGTGACGCGGTGCGATGCCAACCTCGCCCATCTTGGCGGGTGCGAAAACCATCGAGGCGGTGCCCGAGTGGATCTCACCTTCTGCAGATACGATGTCGACTTTGATGGTGGCCATGGTCGTTTCCTACTGGAAGTTCTTCGCGTTTTCGACTGCCTCGTCGATGGTGCCAACCATGTAAAACGCCTGCTCAGGAATGTGGTCGTAGTCGCCGGCGACAATACCGTTAAAGCCACGAATGGTTTCTGCGAGTGAGACGTATTTTCCGGGCGAGTTCGTAAAGACTTCGGCAACAAAGAACGGCTGCGACAAGAACTTTTGAATCTTGCGAGCGCGGTACACCGTTTGCTTGTCTTCTTCAGAAAGCTCATCCATACCCAGAATCGCGATGATGTCCTGCAGTTCTTTATAACGCTGCAACACGGCCTGCACTCCACGTGCACAGTCGTAATGTTCCTGACCGATAACGAGCGGATCAAGAATTCGCGAACTTGAATCGAGCGGATCAACAGCCGGGTAGATGCCGAGCTCAGCGATGTTACGTGACAGTACGAGCGTCGCGTCCAGGTGAGCAAACGTGGTTGCCGGGGACGGATCGGTCAAGTCATCGGCCGGAACGTAAACGGCCTGGAATGACGTGATAGAACCGGTCTTCGTCGAAGCGATGCGTTCCTGAAGAATACCCATTTCCTCAGCCAGTGTTGGCTGATAGCCCACC
>JALHUQ010000163.1 GCA_022866645.1 Woeseiaceae bacterium
CAACCTCTATGCCCAGCGATTTCGCATCTCGCTTGTTAGCCAAAACGGCCCGAAGCTCTTCCTTGGCAACGGCGATGCTAATTCCATAAGCTCCCTGATACAGCGAGTAGAGCGTATTGGGCAGCGCCAGTTGTTTATCGATTCCGGGAAACAGGCTCAATGGCAGGACGATTTTTTCGACCACTTTAGGTGTCTGATCGATCATCCGTGTTCTTCGAATCTCGACGACCTGGGCATTCTTGCGCAGGTCGAGCCTCGAACGTTCCGCCTCGTTGGCGGGCCGGCGCTTGACCTTTTCTTCGCCAAGAGTCGGTGTTATTCGTTCGCGACCGGGCGCGGGGCGAGCCAGCCGAAAAAACCGAAACAATGCGTGTTCCTGCGTGTGCTCTGCAACAAAACTACCCCTGCCTTGGCGGCGCAGAATCAGATTTTCGGCCGCTAATGCGTCCATCGCTTTGCGTACTGTGCCTTGACTGACGCCTAGCTCTACGGCCAACGCCTGTTCGCTCGGTAAAGCTTGTGCCGGTCGCCAGTCGCCCTCGGCAATGCGACTGACCAGAACGCTATAAACCTGTTTATACAGCGGTTGAAAATCTGGTAACGATGACACGGATGTTACGCTCCCATAGCGTCGGAACAATAAAATTGACAGTGTTGCTCACCAGTGAAATATATCGTATCTTATATAAGACATAAAAACTATATGCGAAGGTGCTCGGTGATATTTGGACGCCGTGACATCGCAATCAAGTGACGAGGATCTGACAGATGGGCATTCCACAATTGCTGGTACACGACAAGCGCGACAACGTCGGCGTTGTTGTGGTTGAAAATTTGAAGGCTGGCGACAAAATGTTTTGCGTTGTCACCGAGGATAACTCTGACTTCACGTTGGTCGCGAAGCAGGACGTTCCTATCGGCCACAAGGTTGCGCTGGTTGATCTCAAGAAAGGAGACACTGTCATCAAATATGGTGAGGATATTGGTCGCGTCATCACGCCGCTTGCGACGGGTGAGCATGTGCATGTCCACAACCTTAAGACGAAGCGCTGGTAAGGGAGCTAAGCAAAATGTCGACGCAAAAAACATTCATGGGATATCGGCGTGAAAACGGCCGTGTTGGTGTACGCAACTATGTGGCAATCCTGCCGCTCGATGACATATCCAACGCAGCCTGCGAGGCGGTAGCGAACAATATCCAGGGCACTATTGCACTACCGCATGCTTACGGGCGATTGCAGTTTGGCGAGGACCTGGATCTGCATTTTCGTACTATGATCGGCACCGGATCCAACCCCAATGTTGCGGCATGCGTCGTGATCGGAATTGAGCCGGTCTGGACGCAGCAAGTGGTGGACGGTATCGCAGCGACGGGTAAGCCAGTAGCTGGCTTCGCTATTGAGAAGAATGGCGACATCACGACAATTGCCAACGCCTCACGCAAGGCAAAGGAGTTCGTGCACTGGGCGACGGAGCAGCAGCGCGAGGAATGCGATATTGCCGACCTCTGGATCTCGACAAAATGTGGAGAGTCCGACACTACTTCCGGCATCGGCTCGAACCCAACAGTAGGTAACATGTACGACAAGCTTATTCCGATGGGCATCTGTGGTGTATTCGGAGAGACCTCGGAACTGACGGGCGCGGAGCATCTGTGCGCAAAGCGAGCCGCGACTCCGGAAGTCGGCGAGAAGTTCATGAAGACTTTTCAGGCCTATCAGGATGACGTTATCGAGGCGCATAAGACAACCGACCTTTCAGATAGCCAGCCTACGAAGGGAAATATCGAGGGTGGTCTTTCCACAATTGAAGAGAAAGCGTTTGGCAATCTGGAGAAGATTGGCAAGAAGGTTTCCTTCATCGATGTGCTCGGCCCCGCTGAGGAGCCGGCCAAAGGCCCAGGCCTCTATTTCATGGATTCGTCTTCTGCGGCCGCAGAATGCGTGACGCTGATGGCCGCTGGCGGTTTCGTCGTGCACGCGTTTCCGACAGGTCAGGGCAATATCATCGGCAATCCAATCTTGCCCGTCATCAAGATTACGGCCAATCCACGGACCATGCGCACCATGTCCGAACATATCGATGTGGACGTCACGGGAATACTCACGCGTGAACTGACGATGGATCAGGCTGGCGACAAGCTCATCGAAATGATAATCAAGACGTCTAACGGCCGGATGACCGCGGCGGAGGCTCTGGGTCATAAGGAATTCGTCATGACCAAGCTATATCGTAGCGCTTAAGTGTGCGGCTGCATTGTCAGCCGTCATGTCCCTGATTGAGGCCGTCTGCGCTCCACTCGGTCACGGCTTGCGCGGTGAAGTCAGGTTTACCGAGGGCAGGGTGCGACAACAGGTAAATCCCCGAGTCAGCAATTGCCCAGATCAACCTGCGATCCCATTCAACCATCAGGCCGTCGCCGATGCGATTGAAGCTTCCCGGCCGTAGCAGACTGCCGCCGCTCGGCGGCACAAAGTAGCCGTCCATCTTCGGCCGGGCCGGGTTGGAAAAATCCATGAATTGGAATCCAGCGTTGAACGCGGCATAAGCCATGAAAGACACATGGCGTTTGCCCGGCGCCTTGAAGTGCGGGGGATTATGCGTCCCATAGCGTCCGCGCTTGTCGCAGAAGTCGTGATATGGCGCATTCGCCGGGGCCTCCCAGCGGCCGAAGGTCGCAATCGGTGCGGGTTTCTGGATGTCGCTAATATCCAGAACATAATTGTCGTGGAAGGGTTCGTTGCAGTCCGGGTTAAGCGTTTCCGCTGAGCCAATCAAGATGCCGCGGTCGAGCCAACTTATGTCCGCCGTATGGAACGGGATTGCGCCCGGCAGGTAAGCAGGTCGCCACTGGCTAAGCAGCCTGGGTTCTGCCGGATTGGAAATATCGTGCACGGTAATGCCGAAAGAGCCGTACGAGCCATACATGTATTTGCCGCCGTCCTCCACCTTTCTTGGCACATAAAAGGCGCCGTGTGCGGCGGTAAAAGAGCTACGGTCGCCGAACTCGCGCCACTTTCGATACGCGCCTAATTCACCCGCGCGTTGTCCAGGAAACCACCAGTTTGAGACGAATTTCGGTTTTTCGGGATCGGCGAGATCAATGATCTGCAGGCAGTTACTGTGCAGCCGAACCGGGCTTTCCATATTGATGAAACTGTCGTCGGGCGCCGCGTCCAGGTAAGCATAACGGCCGCCATCGTAGTAATTGCGATGCGTGCCGCCACCGGTTTGCACGGCGCGCGTCGGATCGCCCTGATCGCAACTCCACATCGACAGCAGCCGGATATCCTCCGGATTACTGGCATCATAGACACGGATGCCACGCAGCCCGGCGTAATACCTCGTATTATCGATCAGGCGAGGATCGCCGTATTTGCCGTCAGGTGCTTCCACTGTTGACGATGTCGGCGGCGCGGCCGCACCTGCCACGAGGATCCATTTCCCGATATTCCGGTTGTACGCGAGCTGGATCTGAGAGCCAGACCATGCTCCTTGATTGATCAACTCAGGATGCAGCGCATCGCCGATATCCCATACATGGCCATTGTTAAACAGAAGTCGACGTTTGCCGATGGCCATCATTTGCGATTTGGCGCTCAGTTCCGCATTGGCGCCGAGTTGCAAGTGCACCTCGCAGTTATCGACGTAGGTTTCCGGGTCCAGAAAATCGAGGCTATCCCGGTGCGGGTGCGGGTGATTATTGGCGAAAGCCAGTCGGGCAAAGCCAGCGCTCACGGCGCTGCCGGCGAGCACCGCCCCGCCAGCGCGAATTATTTCACGACGAGAAAACTTGCCGATTTCGATGCTCCAATTTCAAGGCCGACGAAATATCCGCGCTGGTTACAGTCACATCTGCCGCTCCCTCGTGGAGTCGTGACAGTGTCACAATCGTTTTTTATTCGGCGCGGACGTCGACCCACGCACAATCAGCTCTGGCAGCAGGTTCACGGTTCTTACAGACGATTTCGAATTTTGAATTCTCTCCAACAGCAGCTTGGCAGCCTGGTTACCGATCTCATCGTGTGGGATACGCAGTGACGTCAACGGCGGAGCCAGTCGGTCCACAAATGGCATGTCATTGAACCCTGTCACCGACATATCCGCAGGACATTGAAGACCGAGTTCCTGCAATGCGTCATAGCAACCCAGCGCAAGCAGGTCATTGGCCGCGACGACGGCCGTAAACTTTCGCCCCTTGTTGAGTATCGACAGGAAGCCCTTGTGGCCTTCGGCCTCAGTAAATGCCTTGCAATTCAGTATCAGGTCACTGTGCGACTTGAATATTCCCTTGCGCATGAGCTTCTTAAACGCCAGGTAGCGATCGTGTCCAGTAGAGGTGTCCTGCGGGCCGCCAATGTAGGCAATCGACTTGTGCCCCAGTTCGACGAGGTGCGATATAGCCAGGTAAATGCCGTGCTCATCATCGTTGATCACAGCGGTCACTGAGTGCGCGTCGATAGTTCGGTTGACCAATACCAGTGGTATGTGCTCGTCGATACAAGTGCTGACCACGGAATCTCGTCGATGCGCGGTCGCCAGTATGAGTCCATCCACGTTACGGGATTTCAACGACTGTACAATGGTGCTCTCGTTGCCCTGATTGTTATCAGAATCAGCGAGTATCGCGATGTAGCCCTTCTCAGCCAGAGTGCGTTCGATTTGCCTGATAATTGGCGGAAACATTGGATTTGTCAGATCAGGTATCAGGACGCCGACCGTATGTGTTCGTCCCGTGCGGAGTCCGTAAGCCAGTGAACTGCGCGCGTAACCCATTTCGTGCGCAATTCTACTGACGCGATCAGCAACGGCGCCGGAAACCATCGAGCGGGTCTCCGGATTCAGTACGCGGGAAACCGTGGATGGGTGGACCTTCGCCTTTCTGGCTACGTCTTTGATATTAACGTTTCTTTTCGCCATTACAGGCCAGACAAAATCACGTTGCATACCCCAGTATTGATTGCTAGCACCTGAATCTACAGGTCAGCTGACTCGACATCAATGCGCGTGCAGATCTCTGATTCATCCTGAAGTAAGGATATCAATTACTAGTTTGAGTTCCATGGCAACAAATAGCGCGATGAGAATATTATGAAATACTTTGTCGCTGATGGAACGCGACCAGCGAATTCCGAGTTGCGTGAACAGCAATGTCGGCACTACCGCGATGAGCCCGATCGTCAGTCGCTCCGGCGTGAGTAGATCCAGTCTCGACATCGCCGCAATCTGTACGCCGCTGAATAACAGGAAGGTAAATGCGGTCGCGAAGGCATAGGTCTCCCTGACCAGGCCGTTTGCGTGATAATAGGGTGCGACGATCGGGGCAGAAATTCCACTCGCTCCCTGAATCGTTCCCGCGAGCAGACCCAGGAACGAGCCGAGCCTGCCGCCACCCCTGAAGTACCGGTCGTACGATCGCTGGGAGAAATACTGGACCAGGTAGACGCCTAGCCAGACGGCCAGAATGAGTTTCAGCCATTGATTATTCAGGACCGACAATAGCCAGGTTCCCACTACCCCACCAATCAGTCCGAGCACGAGAAACCCGCGGTGGTCCCGCAATACCGACCATCTTCTGTGCGTCACAACCAGCCAGCCATTCGCGGCAATGCCGGGCAGTACCATCAGGACCACAGCTTCCTCAACGCTGGTGAAAGAAGCCAGTACCGGCACGGCCAATATCGGCAATCCGACACCGGTAATTCCTTTGGCGAGTGCACCGACGCTAATGGCGAGCATGGCTGAGGCCAGCAAACCCATGCTGATCAGGCTCAAATCCACCCTGAAGCTCTTGCACTCGACAGGGCTGCGGCGCTTGAGAAAGGCTCATTTGTTCGAATTGTGTTCATGTTGGGTCGGATTTTGGTGATCCCTGACTTGCTTAACGAGAATGATTATTTATAATGGC
>JALHUQ010000164.1 GCA_022866645.1 Woeseiaceae bacterium
CGACTGCGGCTTTCTGCGTTGCTTCCACTACTGCTTCTTTCCTGACTCCGCGGTTGACTTGAGCTCGACGGCTGCGGCCGAGCCTGGGATTCAGCCGCTCGGTGCGATTGCCGCGCAGGAGCGCGCTCTGTTTGCGTTGGCGCCGGTTGCTGTTGACGCGTTGCAGTATGCGTTGGAGCCTGTTGGCGCGTTTCAGTGCGTGTTCGAACCTGTTGACGCGATTCAGTGCGTGTTGGTGCCTGTTGGCGCGTTTCAGTAGGTGCCACGACCTGCTGCCGCGATTCATTACGGGCAAGCGCCTGCTGACGTGTTTCCGTACGTGCCGGAGCTCGCTGACGGGTTTCCGTACGGGTTGGTGCCTGCTGCCGCGTATCGTGAGCCGTTGCGACAGTTTCCTGGCGACGTGTGTCGCGCGGTTGTACCGTGGCGATCTGACGTTGGACGTCCCGAGATCGTTGAACAGTACTTCTGCTATTCGCGGAGTCGCTCCGTGCTGCCGCTGCCTGACCGCGCGTGTCTCTTTCTCGGAATGACATTGGCTCGATTTGTCGGGAGCTGTTTACATTGCGCTGCTCGCTGCGACTCACACTGCCGGTACTCTCAATGTGGCGACTTTCACTGCGACGCTCGTCTCGTGAATAGCCCTCACGTTGAACATACGCGCGGCGCGTCTCTTGTGCATGCCAGCGATCGCCGTGCGAATAATGATCATTGTTGTGATAGCTGTTTACGTAGGTCGTATTGTAAACACTGATGGACGGCCTCCGGTAATACCAATGATTCCAGTACGAATGACCGTAGTAGGGGTGTCCATAATAACTGGGGTGATAGACATACAGGCTGTCTGACATCCAGCCGATCGTAAACGCGGTCGTTACGCCCCAGAAGAATCCGTTGTTGAAGCGGTGATCCGATGCGTACGGGTAGTAGTAGACGGGGTACGCTGTCGGGTAATAATAGTAAGCCGGGCGCGGCTGGTAGTAGACGACGCTTGCCGGCTCGTAATAGGGCACATAAATGACATCTTCAGTGGCTGGGGAAATATTGATCACGCCGTCGTCATTGGACACCGTCTGATACGAGTCGCTCTTCAAATTGCCAGCGGCATAAGCAAGGTCACGAAATGCCTCAACGGCCGCCACAACATCAGCCTGTTGTGCGACGACAGCCTCACCCAGTCGCAAGGTCCAGTCGAGATCCTCATTCAGAAGTGCAATGACTTCCGGATAATTGATCAGCGCGACAATCGAATCGTCCCAATCCCCATCGGGCTGCAAAGTTGCGTCGGTTTCCAGTGCCTCGAGAAATCGGGCGGCCTCGACAATTTGCAGAGGGTAGGCAGATGCCGGCAGAACGATGGCCAGCAGGTCATCCGGATACAATGCGATCGGACCAACCAGTTCCTGAAGTTCGAATTGCGACAGGCGCACAATACCATCGTCACCGATCGGCATTATGTCAGCTTGAGACTCGTACTGGCCGACAACGTTGCCGTTGTCATCAACGGGCGCCTGAGCCAAAGCAATGGCGGGCACGATGAGTAATAAAGCTGCGATTGATCGAGTATTCATATGGCCTCCGGGTCCTTTTGGTCGCGGACCTTTTCACATTGGGGCTAGTATATGTGGCGTTACCTGAACCGACCCTTAACCAAGCTCGATTTCTTTCCGATAATCCTAATCATTGCCGCCATGCCAGGCCAGGAACTTCCAGCCATCGTCTGTTTTGACCAGAACGTCCG
The DNA here is from genome assembly GCA_022866645.1 of Woeseiaceae bacterium. Classification (GTDB taxonomy): domain Bacteria; phylum Pseudomonadota; class Gammaproteobacteria; order Steroidobacterales; family Woeseiaceae; genus UBA1847. Next base: position 1,742 of record JALHUQ010000164.1, read on the forward strand.
TATAGCGGCCATTGCTCATTTCGATACTGTCATCTTTGGACTGAAAGGCGCTACGGTAAAGGTAATGCGCGACGGCAACGTCCCCATGAACAACGATAGAAAGGGGGTAAAGCTCATGCGCGACCATTTTACCTGTCATCTGATTGACGCGATTCCACATTTTGGTGGAGGACTTGCTTCGTGGCGCGGGTGAGTTATTCCACCAGCCGGTGAAATCGTCAGTCAGGAGTCGGTCCGCCCAATTCGCATCGCCCTTTTCCTGCAAGTCCCACTCGCCTTCTATAACGGACCAGACATCCGCTTGATCGTTTGCGGATCCTTGTGCAAATGCAGACGTGAATCCCATCAACAAAACGCCGGTCAGAACCAGCTTGAGCATTCCCTTGGTTTTCATACCTCGACCCTCAGTGATGAATGGCAATCAATATGACGGGAGTCTAATCTCATTGCAGCGAGACGACAATTGTCACCGTCTATTCTTCGCGCCTACCAAAGCCGTCAAATTCAGGAGCGACTCGGCGGACAGCGATTCCGAATCGTCGTAATGATAAATACCGAGGAGATCGGCGGGTGACAGATAGTCAGGATGGTGCGCTTCGATAATGGTCGCGTACTCAAAGACCTGAGTTTTTTTGGCGAGCAGCAATTGATAGACATGCAACGCCAAAGTATGTCCGCCGTTCAGTAGCATCAACTGACTGACCTCAGACGTTGACCTGTCGAATTCAAAAGAGCCTATGTGCAATGTTTGTTTGTGAATACTCCAGCCGTGGGACCTGAAAACCTGACCGAGAGAATTGCCGGCGAGCACTTTTGTATGTTCTTGTCCGAATTGGGTATCCGGATCTTCGGTGAAACGAACGATGGAGTAGGTTCGACAAACGCGTTGGCCGTTTGCGATGCTGTACAAGCTGGAGCGTCGCAAGCCAGCCTCACTGGCCAGAACATTGATGCCGTAGCTGCCGAACCGCTGTTCGATTCGTTCGCTGTTAAGGAGTAAAGTCTCCGTTGTGCTGGCACTAAGCGCCGCAGCCAATACCGCTGAGCTTATCTCGCGGCTTTGAGGGAAATTTTCAAAATAGTCCAACAATCCTGAATCCTTTCGAGTCGAACAGGCATCCAGGTAGGGTGCACTGTATACAGGGGAGAATATTACATGCGAAAACAGGTGACTTTCAGTCTTATTGCAACATTCTTGATAGCACAAGCTGGCCCAACACAGGCGGCAACCTGGGTCGAGAAAAGTGATGAACACGCACAAGTAGTGCTCGATGTCTTGGCGAAACTCAGCCCGGAGGGTGCCGGTCGACTGGGTGTCGATGGCCTCGATGAGGAGATTTCGGATCTGGGGCCGGGAATTCAAGAACGATCAAAGAAGATGACTGAGGATCTGATTGCGGATTTGAAGGGTCGACTTGCAGATGAGTCGGACAGCAAAGTTCGGCAGGACCTGGGCATTCTGATCAAGATGCTCGATGACAATAACAAGAGCTCCGATTTGAACTACGAGCAAATGTTGCCGTACTACAACGTCAGTCAAACGGTGTTCTTCGGTATCCGCGGCATCATCGATCCGCAAAACTCTCGTGATCGCTATCCGGCGGCGATAGCGAGGCTCGAAAAGTATGCCGGCATCGCGGACGGGTACACGCCCTTTACACAGCTGGCTAAGGACCGTACAGCGGAGCGATTTGACGTCGAAGGTCTGGTGGGTCCTTATCGTGGCGAGGTCGAGCAGGATCTGGAGCGCGCTGAGACCATGATTACCGGCATTGAAGAACTACTGGCCGGGACCGATCTACAGGGCTGGCAAGAGAGCTATGCAAGCCTGGCCGGACAAATGCGCGATTATTACGACTGGGTGCGGGCTGAAATTCTGCCGCGGGCTCGTGACGACTTCCGGCTTCCCGCTGACCTGTACGAAGATGCACTCAGACAGTGGGGCGTTGACGCATCGCCTGAGGATCTCATCGAACAGGCGACCAAAGGCTATATGGATATTCGTGGCGAGATGGAAGCGCTCGCACCGTTGCTCGCGGCCGAAAAAGGCTATGACACCAAAGACTATCGTGAGGTCATCAAGCTGCTGAAGAGGGATGGAGCGATCGACGGCGACAAGCTGCTGGATCATTACAATTCCGTCCTGCACGATATTGAAGAAATTATTGTGCGCGAAAAACTGATCTCTCTGCCGCAACGTGAGGCGGGGATTCGTATCGCCTCAGCGGCTGAAACTGCCGCACAGCCGGCACCACACTTGCAACCACCGCGCCTCATAGGAAACACGGGCGAATATCCGTTTTTTGTTATTCCTCTTTTGACTCAGAATGAAGACGGCAGCTGGCAGCAGACCGATGACACTTATGCAGCCGGTGCGTGGACGCTGACGGCGCACGAGGCGCGACCGGGCCACGAAATGCAATTCTCCAGTATTGTTGAGTCCGGCGTTTCGATAACACGTGCGGTGTTCGCTTTCAACAGCGTCAACGTAGAGGGGTGGGGGCTGTATGCGGAGGCGATCGTGCGACCTTATCTGCCGCTGGAAGGCCAGATGATCAGCCTGCAATACCGATTGATGCGTGCCGCTCGGATGTTCCTCGACCCCATGTTGAACCTTGGTCTGATCACACCAGAAGAAGCCAAGAGCCTCATCATGAACGACGTTGCCATAGGCGAAGCCTGGGCTCAAAACGAGGTCGAACGGTATACCTACCGGATGCCGGGTCAGGCGACAGCGTATTACTACGGCTACAACAAGATGCAGTCCTTGCGTGCACAGACCGAGCTGAAACTTCGGGATAAATTCAACCAACAGGCGTTTCACGACTTCATCCTGGACCAGGGGATGCTGCCACCACAGATACTCAAGGAAGCGGTCATGACTGAATTTGTGCCGAGCCAACTCCGCTGATAAATCAACTCCTCCGACTAGCCAGTTACTCCGATTTATTGGCGGAGTCGACAAGAGGCTATACTCTGGCTTCCCGAGTTTGAGGGGAGCCAGAGTGTCCCACCACATAGCGTGTTACCGATGCGGCGAATCACTCGCTGCGCTGTCCTTGCCTTTGTCGCGGCGCGACCAATGCCCACAATGCAGCGCCGACCTGCACGTTTGTAAAATGTGTCGTAACTTCGCTACAGCCGTAATACGGCAATGCCGTGAGGACGGGGCAGAAGAAGTCAAGGAAAAGGAAAGGCCCAATTTCTGCGACTGGTTCATTCCCAGTGAAAACGCCTTCGATCCCAATCGAAAATCAAGCGCCGATGCGGCGCAACGGGCGCTCGACGCGTTGTTTGGGGGCGCTGATGAAAATTGATCGGCGCCGATTCCTTGCTTACGCGGGCGCATCGCTCACAGCAAGTCAACTCGTTGCGTGTGGCGAAAACAAAATCGCGACCAAAGGAATTCCGCGTAGCACGTTTACGGGAGCTTCAACTGCTGAGGAGGTTACTGAAGGCATCGATCTCAGCGGTCGAGTCGCCGTCGTTACCGGTTGCACATCCGGGATAGGATTCGAAACGATGCGGGTTCTTGCCAGTCGCGGCGCCAACGTCATAGGAAGCAGTCGCTCATCGAAGCGCGCCGAAGAGGCGTGTCGGAGTGTGGTAGGAGTCACCTCTCCAGTCAGCCTCGATCTCGGCAATTTCGAGTCCGTCGTGCAGTGCGCCGAGAGCATACGGGCGATGAAAGTGCCCATAGACATGCTGATCTGCAATGCTGGCTACCTTGGCGGCGGCAACGAGAAGCAGTTGATAAACGGACTGGAAAAGCACTTTGTCATCAATCATCTTGGGCACTTCATATTCGTGAACCGGTTGCTGGATCGATTGTTTATCGCCGAACAGGGGAGAATCGTGATCGTCGCCAGTCGGACCGCGTATACCGACGCACCGGCGGACGGAATCCTGTTTGATGATCTCAACTTTTCGTATGACTACAGTGACCTGTTGGCCTACGGACATTCCAAGCTCGCCAACGTATTATTCTCGTTGCGCTTGTCAACGCTATTGCAAGGCACGCGCATAAGCTGCAACTCGCTGCACCCAGGAATTATTGATACGGAAATCGATCGGAATTTCAATCCGGTCATGCAATTCGGTTTGAAAATGGTCGCCGCTTTGGGTGGAAAGACCCTACAAGAAGGCACCGCGACATCCTGTTATCTTGCGACCAACGCAGCGTTGGCGACGACTACCGGGGCGTATTTCGAGGACTGCAATGCGGTCACGGTTCTTGGTAAAAACCATATGCACGACGTCTCAATGTCCGAGAAGCTGGTGCAGGTCTCAGAGGAAATCACAGCCGACTTTCTGGTCGATCAGAAATACCCGACCAAGGAAAGCCTGCTTGATGATCGATCGTCATGACCGATAAAGCACAGCATTGAACTGGTCAGTGCGAAGGAAATCGCCTGTTGCAAGACTCACCCGCAGTGGAAACTCAGCGTGCAGACACACAATTATCTGGGCATAGATTGAAGTGAATCATCGCGTCGGACGTGTCGTGTTCGTACTGGCAATGAGTTTGCTGGTTGCCACAATGTCCTATCAATGGATCAGCAATCCGGCAGGGCGTGAAGAACGCGCGCTACAGGTCGCCGTCGTTGAATCATCTCGTTCACAACTGACGTCGATTATTGGTGCAGTGTCACTTGAGATCGTCGATCCGCTGTCGCCGAACAGAAAAGTCGGCAAGGTCTACATTTACCCTGAAGATCAGGGGTGGGCTGTGTCCGGCTACTATCGTCGCGGCACCGATGACCGCTGGCATCCCTACCTGATGATGTTGGGAGCAGACCAGCGCATTACTCACTTGAAACTCAAGGATCAGGATCGGCGGCTGGTCGAGCGGGCCGCAGCGGACCCGCGGCTCGAAATCAGCCCTTAGAGTGATGCGACCCAGGCAATCGTGGTCAGGAGAAAGCTTGCGTAGCCGAGGGCCAGAATGATGATGGTGGGGTCGATATCCAGTCTTTGATCGTCGAAGTTCATTTTTGTCTTCCAGTCTGTGTCGGGTGAGGCTGAATCTTCGACGACTGGGCGCAGGACTACGTGACCGAGCAGTGATCCTTTAGTGACTGTTATCTGATGATGCTGTGAGGGGCCTCTGAATGGCGGCTGCATTGACTTCCTGATGCCACTCGAAGACATTGAGTTCAATGAATACGAAAGCGACGAGCCAAAGGAAGGCGTCCCAGAAGTCGATGAAATCGCCCCGGGCGCCCCAATAGATCGCCGCCAGCAGTAATGCTCCGTATAAAAAGACCTTGCTCAGGTTGCTGACCCGCAAAGCAACACCCTCGAAGCGGTTGTGTTCCTGCAGCCAGACATCGACCTCGAGAACCAGGACGACGAGCAGCCAGACCGCCGCATTGATGACGTCGACCCAGGCAAAAATCCGCATCGATTTCAGGCCACTTTCATCGACGGCGGTCGTCATGCCCTCAAATCTGAAGTAGGCGCCGGCGTCCGAAAACGAACTGCAATTGGCTGCCGTAATCTCCACATACTGATCGACATTACTGGCGTATGACCATCCGTCAGCCACTAAAGTACAGAGCTGGGATATACCGGTCAGCGCTGTGGTCTGGTAATGGAACGCCAGATTGACGATGTATCCGTAGAACGCGTAGATGATGACCGTGTAGCTCAATACTCGAACGACGTGCAATGACCAGGTAACTGTCCTGCCATAGTGACGATCTTCGAGGACATAGGTTTCCAGCTCGAACATCAATAGCAGGACCACCCAGGCCGCGGTGTCTATCGTCGCAGCGTAAGCGCCGATGTATTCGATGCCAGGAATACCGTTCGGGAACTGAACGGCTGCGGCGAGAACTTCATCGCTCCAGAACATGTACACGTTGAACGCGAGCAATGCGTAAATGCCATACTTGAAAAACTGGAATAGCCGTTTTCGGCCTATGTTCAAATTCTGGCTCCGAACATGCGCATCGGAGATTCTCTTTGATTTGGTGTTAGCGAGTCAATTAGGCCCGGTCCGCATTGTCTGTCTCGATACCCGAGTAATACACCCAGACGTTTTCCTCGCCGCTCAGTAACTCAATGTACTTTGGATGTACAAAGATATTTTCGCGTCCGGATTTTATTTCCCGGAGTACACCAAGATCGCACAACTGCTTCAGATAGACAGACGCGGTCTGGCGCTTGGCAATGTCGCTGTCAACGAGATTACCGATACGGCAATAGGGTTGTTTGAAGAGCAGTTCGACCAGCTCCCAGGAATAGATCTTCGGCAGGCATTTTTGCACGAATTGTCCGGTGTGCTGCATCAGCTCGCGGATCGACTTGATCTTGTCAGTCGTCCAGGTACAGGTTTCTTCCACACCGTCGAGTATGAAGAGAATCCAGGGTGCCCAGTCTTGCTCTCGCGTCACGTTCGACAGCAGTCGGTAGTAGGCGGCCTTGTGCTGAATAATGTAACGGCTGAGGTACAGTATCGGAGAGTCGAGCAGGCCGTGCTGGACCAGAAACACGATATTCAGTATCCGCCCTGTGCGGCCATTACCGTCCGAAAACGGGTGTATCGCTTCAAATTGGTAGTGCTGCACCGCCATTCTGACCAAGGGGTCGATATCGGTTTTGCTCTGCATAAACTCGGCCCAGTTGTCGAGTTTCTCAATCAACAGGCGCTGGCCGACCGGCGGAGTGTAGATGGTCTCTCCCGACAGGCGATTTTTCAGCGTCGTCCCGGGTTCAGATCGAATATCAAGTTCCAAGCCTTTGATAGTACTACATATTTGTATCGCCATATCGGTTGATAACATGTGCCGCTGAACCATTTTAGTACCCTCGTACAGGGCGGTTCGGTAGCGCAGCGCTTCTTTCGTAGCCGCGTCGGCGCGGTCCTCGGCAATATCGGCATATTCAAAAAGCTTGTCGGTGGTCGTGACGATATTCTCGATTTCGGAGCTGGCGCGAGCCTCAAGCAGTGGCAGAGCGTTAACGAGCACGGCCGAATTGGGTATCAGTTCTGCGGCCTGCTTGAGTTCCGCAAGCGCAACCCGCGCATTGATGCATCGTTTCAGGATTTCGGTGGTTTCGATCTGATCCGCAGGGGGTGGCAGCAATGGCAGGTCGTTGTAGGGTACTTCTGGATTAAAATCAGTCACTTAAAGTCTCTCCAGCTGGAGGGCGGCGATGTCGATCCGATCGACACTTGATATGAACGTGTCGATAAAAAGCGAAATTATCGACATATCATCGAAACGTGTCGACAAAATCGACCTGTTTTCAGGACATGTCGATTTTTGAGCAATTTTTCGACAGGTTCGGAGTATAAGTCGATTTGATCGACAGGTTTGTGACATGTGTCGAAGAAATGCCAGAATTTCGACATCAGTCGTGTTCTGGAGACATCGTGACAGTCCCGCATTGGCGGCATAAGCTCTATCGGGCTGGCATCAGGAGGGACCGACATGAAGGGAAGCAAAGCGTTATTAGCACTGTATGTGACGCTGTTGTCCGGCTGCGGCGGTGGCGGCAGCTCGGGCATGGTGACCGGTCCGCCTCCACCGGCGTCGACCCCGACCATTACCACGCAGCGGGTATTCGGCAACCTGAGCTTCATCCAGCCCGTGGCACTCCTGCAGGCACCGGGCGACTCAACGCGTTGGTTTGTTGCTGAAAAAGGTGGCTTTATTCGCGTATTTGCC
>JALHUQ010000165.1 GCA_022866645.1 Woeseiaceae bacterium
AATAGTAATTGCCTGATCCATATCACCGCTGAGGCCAAAGTAGCCCGCGGTTCCCGCATACAGTCCGCGGCCTACCTCCTCCATCTCTTCGATAATCTGCATTGCCCGAACTTTCGGTGCGCCGACCAGCGTACCGGCGGGAAAGCTCGCCGCAAACAAATCGAATTGATCGAACTCCGCGGCAAGCTCACCCTCCACGCCACTCACAATGTGCATCACATGGCTGTAACGCTCGATCGCGCGGTAGGGATTCACCTGTATGGAGCCGGCTTTCGCGACACGACCAAGGTCATTACGGGCAAGGTCGACAAGCATCACATGCTCCGCCGCTTCTTTTGGATCGGCGAGTAGTGCCGCTTCATTCGCGCAGTCCTCTTCGCTGGTCGCACCGCGAGGCACCGTGCCGGCGATAGGTCGCAAGGTGGCCTTGTTTCCATTCAGCTTCACTAGCGCCTCAGGCGAGGAACCGACAACCTGAAGGTCACCGAAATCGAAGAAAAACATGTACGGCGATGGGTTCAGCAATCGCAATGCACGGTAAACCTCAAAAGGAGGCACATCGGTCTTGCCGTGGAACAGCACCGATAGCACGATCTGATAAATGTCGCCCGACGCAATGTACTCCTTGCACGCGGCAACTCGCTCGGAGAACTCCGCCTCCGTCATGCTCGCCTCTGCCGGCGCGACCGAAACATTCTGCCGAGCGGCTGGTACTGCACCGCGGAGCAACTGAATGACTTTGGCCCGGAGTTGTTGCCGCACCTTCTCGGGACCGTCATGCAGTAACGCGACACGGCGCGTCAGGTGATCGAACACCAGCAGAGAGGTCGGTGCAACGAACGCGGCGTCGGGAATACCCGTTTGCTTTTCTGTGTCTGGCGGCAGATTCTCGAACAGCCGTACGACGTCATAACCTGAGACGCCGACCAGCCCTCCTGCGAAAGGCAATCCGTCGTCCGGTTGTGGGCGCGGCGCTATCTCGAGTGCGCGGCGCAGGACATCAAGGTATTGCTGTTGGTTGACCGGACGTGGTTCTTCCTTGCCGTCTACACGAAGCGACGTTGCGTCCATGCGAATTTCAACCACATCGCCAAAGCCGAGAAAGGAATAGCGTGCAAGTCGCTCGCCGCCCTCCACACTTTCGAGCAGAAAGCGTGGCTTTAGCGATCCCAGCTTGAGATACGCGGAAACCGGCGTGTCCAGATCAGCGGCGATGTCGAATGGTGCTTGCATGGTTGGTACTCGTTTTCCCCGGAGTCATGAGCGCTGAAGCAGGGCTCATGAAAAAAGCCCATCCCTGATTTCGGCAGAGATGGGCTCTAGTGTTCAATTGCTCAGCGAATAATCAGCCAGCAGCCCCCTCTTGTGCGGACTGCCACCACCAGTTGTTGATGATTTGTGCATTCATAGGCCTGAGTATCACTGGCACTATCGCGACCGTCAAGCCTCACACGGTTACAACTGATACAACATGGGCAGCGCCATCGAGAAGCCGAGCCACATGATGATCGTCAGCGGAATGCCGATACGCAGGAAATCGGCGGACCTGTAACCGCCAGCCGTCATGATCAGCAAATTCGTCTGGTAGCCATAGGGTGTCGCGAAACTCATATTCGCGCCGAACAAAACGGCCAGGATAAAGGGCTCAACACTTACGCCGAGCTGCTGCGCGATACTGATAGCGATCGGCGTGCCAATAACGGCGGCCGCGTTGTTCGACACGATGTTGGTCATGATCGTCATCACCAGCATAAATCCGCTCAGGATCACCGGCGCCGGCAAACCGGAGGCGACATTCACAAAGCCGACGGCGAGATAATCCGCCATTCCCGTACCCATGAGCGCCTTGCCGAGCGCGAGCGACGTCACAATTATCATGACGACCGGAATCGATAATGCGCTTGCCGCATCTCGCCATGCGAGACAGCCCGTTGCGAGCATGAGGCCAAGACCGACGAGTGCACTGACGGAGATCGGCAGAATGCCGAGTGCGGCGAACAAAATGACGCTGCCCATAATAAACAGGGCACGTTTGGCATGATGTGTTTTCGGCAGGGTGGTTGTGCCATCGAGCACCAGCATCGTGCCGCTGTCTTTCAGGTTTGCAATAGCATCGCCACTGCCCTGCACCAGCAATACATCGCCAGCGCGCAGGAGTATCTGATTCAGGTCACCGGTAATCTGGGAGCTGGGTGCGCGTGCCCGGTGTACTGCCAACGGCAACAGGCCATAACTGGTGCTGAATCTGGCAGCAGCGAGACTCCTTAAGTGCAACGGCGAACCACGAGTCACGACAACTTCGGCAAGGTGTTGTCCCTCCGCCTTCAGCGGTGTCTCTTCGTCGACAGGATGTTCAATATCGGAAATGTTAAACAAGGTTGCACCGAGAAGTTGCTCGTAGTGCTTGAGATTTTCCGGTGAATCTTTAACGAAAAGCCGGTCGCCGGGCAAAATTTTGATGGACGGCAACTTGGCAAGAAACAAGGACTCCGTACGCTGAATTTTATCGATACGCAGATTACCATCCGCCTTGGCCAGCACCTCTGACAGCGATCTTCCGTCAGCAAACCCACCTTCCTTCACATGCAATTGCGCGCTGAATATGCGCGGCGACGTGTCGCCCATCGGTGGCGCACGGTCCGGCAACAGTCGCGGCGCCACCAGCCACAAAAACAGCAGTCCGGCACCGCCGACAACTGCGACCGGCAGGAACCACTCGAACAGATTGAACTCGTGCATTCCCAGGTCGCGAGCAACGCCGACGACCAGCAAGTTTGTCGACGTCCCTATGGTCGTCGACATGCCACCAATGATGGTCGCCAAACCCATCGGCATCATCACGCCGGATACCGGAAACTTGGCACGCATCGAGGCACCAACCAATATCGGCATAAACAATACGACGATCGGCGTATTGTTCATGAATGCGCTGAGCAATGCGGCCGCCACGAGTGTTGCGGCGAGCGCCAGTACCGGTCGTGTCGACCACGCCCTACTGACGACATTCGCCAGTGGCTGCAACGCACCGGTTGTTTCGAGTGCCTTGCCGACCATCATGAGCGCACAGATCGCGACCAGCGCTTCGTTGCCAAAGCCGGCGAAAAAGTCCATCGGACTCAGCAACACGTCCCCGGCTTTTTCATAGGGAACGAGCTGAAAACCGGCGACCAGAAGTATCAGTATCGCGAGGGACGATGACTCAAGCGGAATGTCGTCACGCGTAAAAAGTATCAGCGCAACGACCGTCAGAATGAGGACGGCCAAACCGTGAGCATCTGGTGTGATCGCTTGCAATGTGGCCTCGCATGAGTTCTTCGCCCAGGCGGGCGACGACCGTAGACCGTATCCTAGTTCATACCTGCTTCGCAATGAGTCCCGCGCCGTGGTTACAGCGCACTATGGCCGCGACGCGTTCATAGAAGCCTTTGAAATCATTGACGTTCCAGTGGTCGATGCTCGTATTGCGCTGAAACGACAGGGAATCGGCAAATCGCGTCAGAGGCAGAAGGTTCGCATAGCGCAAATCGGCCGGCTTTCCCCTCGGAAACACGTCCCACGGTGACATCGTCGTAAGATTTCGGTGCCGCACGGCGACATGTTGAATCGCTTTTTTCCAGCGCCGGCCCCACGCGAGCGACTGCTTTTTTTGCATTAGCTGCGCGCCCGCCTCGTCGAGCGCAGGGCACCAATTGCTGCTCCTCGCGAGGTGTCGCGACCGATTGTGCAAGGTCAGGCATATCCACCCCGCCAGTTCTTCCATGTCCCGCAGTGTTTGCAGTGCTTCTGGACTGGCGTCACGACGCTCGACGATGTCGCCCCAGCCACGCAAGGCGATTGCAAGACGGCGGTTCAGCCAGCTGTCATATTCGATTAACGGTTCGGCCCAGTCGGTCAGGTCGTGCAGCCTGTCTCCCTCGTCAACCGCGGTCACCAGTGCAGCTTCCAGCGCAGGCATAGAGAAAATTCCGTTCTCATCCGCGTAGTTGGCGAGGTCGATTTCCATTGGTATCCACGCGGAGTGGCTGGGTACCTGCATGCAAACTCTGGGCGAAAATTCACTAGCGGCCTCGGCCGCCAATAAGGGGCAAGGCGATGTAACAACAGCAGACTCCATGACCAGAAACATCTGACTATCTTGCTGGGATTCGCCCGCGCTGGCCGCAGGCGTTACTTGGCAAGTTATGGAGATATCAGGTTCCAGCACTCGACGGGTCTGGTGTGGGGCCTTAAGCAGGTGTACCGTTCGACACACCATCGATACAGGAACCGCTATGCCCTCTTTTGACGTTGTCAGTGACTTCGATACTCATGAAGCCAACAACGGCGTTGACCAAGCGAATCGCGAAGTCGGCGTTCGCTTTGACTTCAAAGGAACGGATTCCAAATACGAGATCGACGAGCACGTCATAACCTTGACGTCGCAGTCTGACTTTCAGCTACAGCAGATGCGAGACATCCTGTACCAGAAACTGTCGAAGCGCGGCATCAACATCGCCTGCCTCGATGCACAAAATGTAGAACGTGCGAACACCGGCGCGCGTCAAAAGATAGTCTTGCGACGTGGCATCGAGGCAGATCTGGCAAAAAAGCTCGTGAAAGAGATCAAAAATGCGAAGCTAAAAGTGCAGACTGCCATTCAGGGCGACAAGTTACGCGTCACCGGCAAGAAACGTGACGACCTGCAAGCCGTCATTGCTCTGCTCAAGGAAACTGATGTCGACTTGCCCTTGCAGTATGAAAACTTTCGCGACTGACACTGCTTTTATCCCACCAGCATGAGTACAGAGATTCACAAGTCGCCGCGTCGTCAGGACATTACTTTCGAAGACAAAGATCAGGCGCTGCGCGATGATGTTCGCACGCTCGGCGAAATGGTCGGCGATCTCATTCGAGAACAAGGTGGCATCAAGCTTTACGAATTTGTTGAACAAGCGCGCTTGCGCGCGATACGGCGCCGCGAAGGCAATGAGAAGCCGGACGAGGGCCTCGCCGAATTTGTCGGTGGCTTAGAGCCGAAAGAAGCGCAGCAGGTCATTCGAAGCTTCTCGACCTATTTCCAGATGGTCAATACGGCAGAGAAGGTGCATCGCATACGCAGGCGCCGCGAGTATTTGCGAGATGTTGTCCATTATCAGCCCGGCGGGCTTGAAGATGCGTTTATCAAACTGAAGGCATCCGGACTTAGTGCCGACGGCCTGAAAGATTTGCTCGGGACCTTGTTGATCGAACCCATCTTCACCGCTCATCCGACGGAGCCGACACGACGAACAATTTTGCGTAAAGAACAAAATATCGTCAAACATCTCATTGACCTTCTAAATCCAACCATGACGCCGCAGGAAACGGACGCCGCGCTGCAGAACATACGTCTCCTCGTTACGACCGGCTGGCAAACTGACGAACATCCGTCCGAACAGATGACGGTTGCGGACGAACTTGAGCACGTCTTATTTTTTGTCACCGATGTTCTGTATCGCACTATCCCGCCCTTCTATGAGGACATAGAGAGCGCGATTAAGAGAATCTACGGCGACGAAGGCGATGATTTTGAGGTGCCGATAATTCTGCGCTTCGGATCCTGGGTTGGCGGCGACATGGACGGCAATCCAAACGTCAATGCCAAGACTATTCGGGAGACGCTCGCGCGCCAGCGCTCACTGGTACTGGACCTGTATTACAAGGAATGTGCCTCGATAGCCGCAAAACTCAGTCAGTCGACAGACCGCGCCACTTTCGGCCAGAGCATGCTCGATAAGATTGCTGTGTACCGTGGTGTTTTTCCGAATGCGTATCACGCCGTACCCGCACGTCACAGAGACATGCCGTACCGCGTATTTATTCGTCTTGTCCAACAGCGTTTGCAGTCGACTTATGATGACGATGTTTACCCTTATGAGAAGGTTGGGCAGTTTATCGACGATATTCAACTGCTCTCTGACAGCCTCTCTGACAATAAGGGCGAACAAGCCGGTCTCTTTGCGGTACAGCGTTTGTTACGTCGTATCCATACCTTCGGCTTTCACCTGGTCACGCTCGATGTCCGACAGGATTCGGAAGTACACCGCATCGTGGTTGGGGAATGCCTTGGCGAGGAAGATTGGCTGGAGAAATCAGCGGAGGAACGAGCGGCACGAATATCGGCTGCAATAACTTCGCGTGAAAGTGCGCCGATGACTTTGAGCACGCAGGCCCGCAAGACCATAGCGGTATTTCAGGCGATAGCCTTTTGCCGTCGAAAATACGGCCCTAAGTCAATAGGGCCCTTCATTGTCAGCATGGCACAGGGCGCTGACGATATTCTTTCGATTTTGCTGCTGGCGCAATGGGGCGATTTGCACAACAAGCGCGGTGAAATACCACTCGATATCGCGCCGCTACTGGAAACGGTAGACGACTTGCAGAACGGACCGGACATATTGAAATCACTGATGTCCGCCGATCTATACCGCGAACATCTCGAAAGGCGCGACAATCGCCAGACCATTATGATCGGCTATTCCGACAGCAATAAAGATGCTGGACTCGCTTCGGCGCGGTGGGCCTTGCAGAACGCGCAGGAACGTATCGTCAACACAGCCGAAGCACAAAATATCGAACTCACGCTTTTCCATGGTCGCGGCGGCACGATCAGCCGCGGCGGCAGCAAAACGCACGTCGCCGTACTGGGTGCACCGCCGGGCACAGTAAACGGACGCCTGCGGGTCACTGAACAGGGTGAGATCATTAACGAAAAGTACGGCCTGCGAGGAATTGCGCTACGGACTCTTGAGCAAATGACGGGCTCGGTTGCATTGGCAACAGCGATGCCGAGACACCGCGGCAGTGATCGACCTGAGTGGCACGACATCATGGATGTCATCGCCAATGAGAGCCGCAGAGCTTACCGCGAGCTGGTTTACGAGGCCCCCAACTTCTACCAGTATTTCAGGAAAGCGACACCGATAGATCTGATCGAGCGCATGCGCATCGGATCACGACCGTCTGCGCGACGGCGTCAATCAGGCATACAAGATCTTCGCGCGATTCCCTGGGTTTTTTCGTGGACGCAGGCGCGCTTCGTGCTGCCCGGTTGGTATGGGATCGGCAGCGGCCTGCAGAAAGGGATTGCTCAATTTGGAGATGAGGCAATCAGCGAGATGTTCAGGGAGTGGTACTTTCACCGCTCGTTAATGGCGGATACCGAGATGGTCCTCGCAAAAGCGGATCTCAGTATCGCGGAGCTTTACTCAGAGCTCGCAGGCGAGGCGCTGCACAATGAGTTTTTTCCGATCATCAAGGCCGAATTCGAATTGACGCGCGACCTGACTCTCAAATATTCGGATCATGAGACCTTGCTTGAGGGCGATATGACGCTGCAGCGCGCGATCATGCTGCGTAATCCTTACGTTGATCCGATGAGTCTGATGCAAGTTGACCTGCTTTCGAGGTGGCGAGCATCAAATTACGAAGACGCCGAAATTTTCGATGCGCTTTTGGCCAGCGTCAACGGCATTGCGCAGGCGCTGCAGAATACCGGTTGAGATGGTCGCAGACTACTCGTCGATGAATGAGCTGTATTCGTGCAGGGATTTGCGCTTGATGTCTGGTACTTTTGCATCATCGGCTGGATAGCCTGCGACCAGTAGTAAAAATGGTCGTTCGCTTGTCGGTCTAGCCAGGATCTCGTTCAGAAATTTCATTGGGCTCGGCGTGTGAGTGAGTGTCGCAAGACCTGCGGTGTGTAGTGCCGTTACGAGAATGCCCGTTGCCAGGCCCGTCGACTCGGTGGGGTAGTAGTGTTTTACCTTTCGACCATCCGGCAGCTCACCGAATTTCTGCAGGAATACGGCGATCAGGTACGGGGCGGTTTCCAGGAACGGCTTGTTTGAGTCGGTGCCGAGGGGTTCGAGAGCGGCCAGCCATTCTTCGGAGGCACGGTGTTCGTAAAACTCGCGTTCCTCGACTTCTGCAGCCTCGCGAATTTTCTTTTTCGTTTCGGGACAACTGACCACGACGAAATGCCAGGGCTGGAGGTTTGCTCCGCTCGGTGCGGTATTTGCGGCCTTGAGTGCTGTTTCTATGATATCGCGGGGTACGGGTCGGTCGGAAAACTCACGAACGGTTCTGCGCCTGTCGACATCGTTATAGAAATCACTGAGCCGCTGTCGCATTTCCTCGACCGGGTATTCACGATATCGCTGTAGCGGAATGCTGGGATACTTCTTCAAATCAACTCCTTTTTTGTAAGACGCTCCATTCGTCTGTGTCTTTTTCAGAAACCGCGCGGCCGAGCATTGAGATGCCGGCCTCATGAACGCTTTCGGCGTTGCCGGAAATCAACGGGTGCCAGGATGCCAGATCATTGCCGTCCGCGATCAGGCGATAGGCACAGGTCGTCGGCAGCCAGTTGAATGCCTCCGGTTCATCGAGTGACAACGTCAAACACTCTGCGACCAGCTTCGCGCGATTCGCGTAATTCGTACAACGACAAGTCTCGAGATCAAGCAGCCGGCAGGCGACATCCGTGTAAAAAATCTCCCCGCTGTCCTCATCCTCGAGCTTGTGCATACAGCACAAGGCGCAACCATCGCACAGAGATTCCCATTCGGGTTGCGACATTTGCGACAGTGATTTGCGTTTCCAAAACTGATCGTTCATCGTCCGGTACTCTGCTCTACTGGGGATCGAATATCCATATGAAGGCCGTATTTCTTGATTTCGCAACGATGGGGACCGGCCTCGATGTTGGCAGCTTGCGTGCCCTGCTTCCCGAACTTGAGCTCTTTGCAATCAGCGATGACGACGAGCTTGCGGAACGAATCCTTGGCGCGGAATTTGTGCTCGCCAACAAAGTGCACTTCACTGAATCTTTGCTGCAGGCCAATCCGGCACTCCGCTTCATCGGCCTCACTGCCACGGGAACGGATAACGTTGACCTGGCTGCCGCGCGCAGACACGGCATTGCGGTTTGCAATATAAGAGCCTATTGCACGCAATCGGTCACCGAGCATGTTTTCGGGCTGTTATTGAATCTCACCCACAGCCTGGGGCAATACAACGCTGCCGTGCGCAGCGGCGCGTGGCAGCGAGCCGAAGACTTTTGTTTGTTGTCGTATCCAATCAGAGAGTTGTCGGCGATGACCCTCGGTATTGTCGGGTACGGCGAGCTGGGCAAAGGAGTGGCGAACGCTGCGCGGACATTCGGAATGGACGTAATTATTTCTGCAAGGCCCGGTACTGACAAGCTTGAGGATGGAAGGGTTTCTTTCGATGAGCTGCTGCGGCGATCTGATGTTATCTCTCTGCACTGTCCATTGACTGATGCTACGGCGAAATTGTTCGGCAAGCATGAGTTCGAAAAGATGAAATCGAACGCCATACTGATCAATACGGCACGGGGTGGATTAATCGACTCGGCCGCGCTGGTTGCCGCTTTAGAGAGCGGCGACATCGCCGCCGCCGCGGTCGATGTTTTGCCGCAGGAGCCGCCGATCGATGGCAATCCGCTATTGGACTACGACGGGCCGAATCTGATGATGACACCGCACGTCGCGTGGGGCAGCAACGAGGCCCGCCAGGCCGCTATCGAGGAGCTTGCACTCAATATCGCCGCATTTCTGCAGGGTGAAGCGCGCAACCGGGTCGCCTAGCGGGAACGACGATACTCTGTGTGTGGCAGCCGGGTTTCGACCGTCATCAAGCGCCGACAACTTGCCTCGCCCAATGGACTATGCCACGTACTCTTGCAGAACCAAGGTCGTAAGCTTCGTCGAAACTCACCCAGCGCCATTCATGGTGTTCCGGTTCACCGGTCTCAGGTGAATCCCCCATGAAAACTTCCTCTCGTTGTGTGCGACCCAGGTAATACCTCGCGACTTTGCCTTTGCTGTACGGTCCCGTTTCGAAAAAACGGTCACCCCAGTCGAAGGCGAGGTCTTTGATACCGGTTTCTTCCGCAACCTCACGGATCGCAGTCTGCAATGGATCTTCGCCAGCTTCGCGCATGCCCTTTGGAAAATCCCAGTGATGAAAGGCCCTCAGCAATATCGTCTTCCAGCCATGGTCGGTCTCGCGTAGGACAACCACACCGCAAGAGAGTTTGTGTTCCATCAGGCATTGGCTCCACGGAGGACGTCGGCTGGCCGCGCATTTACGGCGCCACGCGCTGCGAAATAACCGCTGACACAGACAATTAGCACACCGGCCGATACCCCCGCCAACCAAATGGCGGGGCTGAACTTGTAAGGCAATTCAAAGACCTGGGTCGCGACCAGGTAGGCCAAAACCGATGCACCGGCCGACGCCAGAACGCCGGCAGCGGTGCCAATGGCCGCAAACTCCGCCATCACGCCGGCGAATACTGTACGGCGTCGCGCGCCCAACGCACGCAGCATTGCGCTTTCGAAACGACGCTCATCCATCGTCGACTGCACGGCCGCGAACAACACCGCGATGCCCGCGGCGATCGTGAATAAGAATACCGCCTGCACGGCAAGGCTCGCCTTTTCGATGATTCCGCGCACTTGTTCCAGAATCACACCGAGATCGATCACGGAGATACTCGGGTGCGCGCGTACCAGGTCGACTAGCATTGCCTGACTGTTGTCCGCGAGTCGCATACTTGAAATGTACGTCGTCGGCATGTCGTCGAGGGCGCCCGGCGACAGCACTATGAAAAAATTGGGCTGAAATGAGTCCCAGTTTATTTTTCGCGTGCTCGTTATTTCCGCCTCAAACTCACGACCGGCCACAAAGAATTTCAAACGATCGCCGATGGCCAACCCGGCGTTCGCTGCAGCTTGTTCTTCGATCGACGCCAGCGCCGGCCCGCTATAGTCTGCTGGCCACCATTCGCCTTCAATTATGTCGTTGGTCGGACTTAACTCTGCCGCCCAGGAAAGATTGGCCTCACGGTTAGCCAGCCACTGGCCATCTTCGTTCGGGTACTCGCGATCCTTGACCGATTCGCCGTTGATGGTCGTCATGCGCGCTCGCACTAGCGGCGTGAAGACCGGGCTCTGGATGTCGTTGGCCTCGAACAGAGCCGCGACGGCCTCAACTTCATGCGGTTGAATATTGATCAGGAAGTGATTGGGCGCATCGTCATCGAGTGTCTTGCGCCAGCCTTCCAGCAGGTCCGTTCTCACCAATGTCAGCAATAGGAGCACGGTTATTCCAAGTCCAAAAGCAACGACCTGTATGGCGCTATCGCGACCTCGGCGCGCCACGTTCGCGAGCCCGTAGCGCCACGCAACGCCGACCCCCGAACGAGCCCGGCCTATGAGCGCAACCATCCCCCGTCCGACCAGGTAGAGCGCCGCTGCGATAACACACATGCCGCCGATCAATATGGCCAACATTCGAACGTCGCCCACCGACTGGTAAAGCAATGCGGCAACTGCCGCGAGCGCCAGGCCGGCGACGAACACGCGCGATGGTGCCGGTGGCATAGCGTCGTGGCGGAGTACGCGCAGCGGCGGCGTATTGCGCAGTTGTATCAAAGACGGTAGTGCGAAGCCGATCAGCAATATCATCGCGCTGCTGCTCGCGAGTATTATGGGTCGCAGGCCGATTCCTGGCAGTTCAGTCTGTTGCAGCAGGTCAAGCAGAATACGGGACAACATTTCTTCGGCCGCAAAACCGATGATGCTGCCTGCGACGATGCCAAGCACGCCTAGCAAAATGAGCTGCACCATCGCGACCGAAATCACGAACCCCTGTGTCGCCCCGAGGCTCTTCATCAGCGCCACAGTGTCCATACGGCGATGCGCAAATCGTCGCGCCGACATGGCAACAGCTACCGCGCTCAGCAACAAGCTGATCACGGCAGTCAGCGACAGAAACCGTTGTGCCCTGTCCGCTGCGTTATATGCCCGCTCGCTGCTTTCCTCCTGGGTCCGCACCCGCACAGAGTCGGGTAAGCGATCCTCTACCGCCGCATTAAAATCCGCGACCGCTTTCTCGTCACCGGCGACCAGCAGCGCGTAGGCAACGCGACTTCCTACTCCGATCAATCCGCTGCGTGAAATGTCATCGATATTCAGCAATAGGGAGGGTGCCAATGATGCGAACCCTATCGATTGATCGGGCCGATAGATCAGGACGGCCGAAACACGCAGGTTCAGTTCGCCCACCGCGAGGCTGTCGCCAACGTCCGCGCCTACCCGGGCCAGCAAGGTACCATCAGCCCAAACTTCACCGGGTTCCGGAATGCCGTCCACCGTGCGCTGCTCACCAAACAGGGTATCCG
>JALHUQ010000166.1 GCA_022866645.1 Woeseiaceae bacterium
CACCCGGATCATGTTGAAACGCTCACTGGCACTGTTGAAGCCGTGGTCGTAGCCGTACTGGCCCAGAATTTCCTTCAGGAGCTTGGCCGGGTCCGTGCGCGCCCCGTCGACGATCGCCACCGCGTGGTCGGACGGCAACGAACTGGCGAATTGCTGGACGATGGTAGTCTTGCCGGAGAGTGGTGGGCCGTGGAACAGACCTAAGCCGCATTTGTTGTTGCGGGTTTCATCGAGGAACTGCATGGCGATTTTCTGGGCCGCGTACGGGACCAGCACCAGTGGCTTACCCTGGGTTCGAAACGGTTGCTTTCGCAACCCCGTATCCGAAAGTTTCATCTGGCGACTCCGCTGTCGTAGACGAAGATCGTCATTAGACCGGTGGTTTTGCGTCCCCGTCTTTCGGCGGGTTTGCCTTTATCAGTAACGCCAACGTAAGCCAGTAATCGCTCTGTATCAAGCGGTATTTGACAAAACATTGGTCACGCAGAACATTGTTGCGTTGATGACGGACCTTGCCGAAGTTACGAAAGACGATGTAGTGCTGGAGACAGGTACCGGCTCCAGTCTTGATTCCCTGCCGTTCAGGTCAAAACGACGATCTTTCCTCCAGCCTTGTTTTCCTCCATGCATCGATGCGCGTCGACGATTTGATCGAGTGAAAAGACGCGACCGACTTTTGGAACCAGCGAACCTTCTTCAATTTGATCAATCAGCTCCTGCAGCGGCGTACGCATGAAATCATCCGCGCCACCTGAATAGGTGGTCAGGCAGACCGCAGTAGGAATCGAGCCCATAGGACTGAAATCCTGAAACGACCACTGATCGCCAACCATGCCGGTCATACAGACGATGCCCTTAGACTTTGTGCAACTCAAAGAATCGATAAGTGTCGTTGTGCCGACCAACTCCAGGACCTTGTTAACGCCGCACGGAAACACTTCACGAACTTGCGCAGCGATTTGACCAGTATCAACAAAGACCTGGTCGGCGCCGTTTTCTCGCAGGAGACCTTCGCGCTCCGGCTTTCTCGTTGTGGCGGCAACTATCGCGCCGTGTTTCCTGGCGATGGCTGCAGCGGCGAGGCCAACTGACGTCGTCCCGCCACGAACCAGGAGGCTCTCGCCCTTCTCCAGGCGCAGCGACTTGAACAGCGATCCCCACGCCGTTTGTAGCATTTCCGGGATCGCACCTAATGTCTCCCAAGGCAGGCTCGTCTCCAGTTTCTGAACCTGGGTGGCGGGCACGCACGTATATTCGGCATACCCGCCGTCAAACAGGCGGCCCATGCCACCCATTGCCGTTGCGACGATATCGCCCTTCTCGAATTCGCCACCTGGGGCAAGCTCAACGGTGCCGACCGCCTCAATGCCGAGAATACGTGGAAACGGCACGGCCGATTTTGGCGAATGACCCTGGCGGGTGAAGAGCTCGGAACGGTTGAGCCCGAAGGCCCGAACCCGGATCAGGACCTGCCCATCGCGCGCTACGGGAATCGGGCGGCTCTCCAACGTAAGAACCTCCGGTCCGCCGGCTTCATAGATAACGGCCGCTTTCATCGTATTGCTCACACACGTGCTCCATTGCGCGTCGCAAGAAACTGGTCGACGCTGAGGGCGACATACAGCTGGCCGGCTCGAACCCATTATTTTACTCGCGAAGCATCATCCGCCGACAAAGCTATTCTAAGTGCACTTTCGGATGTTCAGCGGGCTATTCCTGAAGCAAGCTTGATTGAAGCGACACCCGACTTGGTGGGCCTGACCGACATCGCGAACCTGCTCGGATTTTCAAGACAGTACATGCGAAAACTGGCGGTAAAAAAAGGCTCCGGCTTTCCGCCGCCAGTCCATGAAGGCAAGCCTGCGATCTGGCACCTGTCAACCGTACTTTCATGGTTTGCAGATAGCGAGATTCGTGAGTTCGACGAAAGAATTTTTGAGATTGCTCGAGTCAATATGCAATGCAATTTGGTCAAAGAGGCGGCAGGGCTGGATCGCCGCATGTCCAACCGCCTTAAGGGATTGGTCGTCTAGAGTGTTCGCCCCAGATCCGATCACTCATAAACCGCCGCCTCAATAATCGCGCAACGATCACTAACGCTTCCTTGCCTCGCGCATCTTGAGGCGTGCATCGCGACGTTCCTCTGCCTCTTGGTAGCGGCGTCGCTCCTCGTCGGTTTCAGGCAGCACCGCAGGCACCGGTCTTGGTGCTCCATTCTTATCGAGCGCAACGAAGGTTAAGTAGGCTGACACGACATGCCGCGCGTCACCCCGAAAGCTGTTTTCAGCGGCAACATGCACGCCGATCTCCATCGAACTTCGCCAGGCACGATTGACGGCCGCCTTCAAGACCAGCGTCTCGCCGGAGTGCGCGGGGGCGAGAAAATCGAGACTGTCAACCGCAGCAGTTACGCAGGCATGGCCGCTGTGTCGTTCGGCGACGATCAACGCAGTGCGGTCGCAAAGCCCCATCACCAGGCCGCCGAACACGGTGTACTCCGAGTTAAGGTCATTCGGAAAGATTTTGTAGACGTTCTGTTCCACTGCCGATTCAGATGGCCGTTTTCCTTTTTGTGTCATTTTCCTGTCCTGGTTAAAGCGTAGTTGACCAGCTTGCGTCGCAGTCGATCGCCAATGCCTGCTGCCGGGTCCAGCCCGAGACGGTCTAGCGCCGCGCGATTGGACGCTGTCTCGCTCGTGAAGATTGCACCGAACACCGTGCGTAACTTTGACACCGCAGTGGCCGTACTGGATTGCAGCCATTCGAGCGCGGGAACGAGTCGCTGTTCCGCGCTGGTCAGGTCTGTCCCCAGCGGATACTCCGGGAAGTAGCTGCGTACCTCGTCACGATCAAAAACTTTCCGTATTGCGCGCGACGAATTGTCGCTCGCATCGTGCGGAATCCGGTAGTCAGCAACAAGTTTGCGTGCATCCTTTGCCTGTGCCACCAATGCCGGCTGAAACGCCGAGTCTGTAATTTGCAGCATGGCATCGATGACTTGCATGTCGGTCCTGCCGCGCGTTACAGCAATACCGTATTCGGTCACAAAAATATCGCGGTGGTGGCGTGGCACGGTTGCGTGTCCGCCGGACCAGCGAATGTTGGACCGGGAGATACCCGCCTTAATCCGGCTGGCACGTAACATGATGATGGAGTGCGCGTCCTCCAGCGAGTGCGCCATCGATACGAAATCGAATTGGCCGCCGACGCCGCTGACAACGCGGCCATCGTCGAGCGTATCGGAAATTGCCTCACCCAGCAGCGTGGCCATCATCGTCTCGTTGACGAATCGTGCTTTCTGTCGCTGGCGGCGTTTACGCGCTTCATCGCCAAACAGGGTGTTAACGAAGGAGATCTGCGTCATATTGATGAGTCGCCTGCGCTCCGGCGGCATCTTCCTGAGCGTTTCATAAAACGCATTCGAGCCGATGAAGAAGCCGCCATGAATCCGTGTTTCGTCCTGTTCGTCGGCGGGTCGCTTGATCAGGCCGTGCTGGAACAACGCCAGCACGGCGTCGCTCAACATTTCAGTCGATGCGTACAGTCCCTTCTCAAAGGGTGCCGTTTCCACCGGCAGCAGCAGCCGGTTTTTTGATCGTGTACCGCCGGGAAGCTGATCGAGCACGGCAGTGAAGATGTCGGGCGCGTCATGACGAAGGCGCAAACAATGAGCGACAGCATCGCTCAGTGAACCGATCCCAAGCTGCAGTGTGCCGCCGTCGGGAATGAGGCTCGCGACGTGCATGCCTGTCGCATAGTCCGCCTGCGTCACTCGTCTGTTCGGCAAACCGAACAGCGGAAACTGGCAATCAGGGCTGTCCAGAATAAAGTCGAAGCGACCGGCATCAAGCTCGGCGTCGCCGAACATGTAAGGCAGCTGGTTATTGACCTGGCCGACCATGGCAACCGCATGACCGAGACTTCGTCGGGCTTCAAGCCGCGGTAACAGATCGAGCGTGATCTCGGGGTTGGAGCTGAGGCTGTATTTGCCGGGTGCAGTATCCTCTGAGGCAACCAGCTGGGCGACGACGTTAACGCCGAGCTCAATCAACTCATCGACGACCTGGCTGTAATTGATGCTGGCGTAACTCTGTTGCGCGACATCGTTGTCCAGGTAGGCGCCGGGTCGCAGATAGAATTCCCTTACCTTGATGTTGGTGGGCAGTTTTTTTGCAGCGATTGCCTCAACGTAGGCAGGCGTCGGCCAGTCTGCATACAGGCGGTCAACGAGTGGCCCGATGAAGTTGGACTCCAGCCCGGCTTTGCCCTGAGGCGGCGACAGCGTGAGACCGGTAAAGATGGTGAGCGAAATCGACGGGTCAGACGCCGCGCGTTCGAACAGCGCATCCGCGACGTGCACCGCCTTGCCAATGCCAATCGGCAGTCCCAGTACAATCGTCTTGCCGAGCATTTGAATCAACGCATCGGCAATCTCGGTCGCGGATTGACAGGTTCTGCTCACCGTTTCTTTCAATCGCTAGATACCAAGTTGCAGGCCCACCTTCATCGCTTGCCCGATCGGTATCCGGTAATAGGCGGTGGCGTCCCGGCTGTTGGTTGCCATGCGGACGAACAGTCGATCGCGCCATGCGACCATACCGTGAAGTTTACGCCCTGCCAGAAGATCGACGTTTCCAATGAAGTAACGAACGCGGTCCAAATCAATGTCGAGTCCTTGTTCGGCACAATTAGCCAGGTCGGACGGAACATTGGGTCCTTGCATGAAGCCATAGCGCAGCACCAGGCGATAGAAGCCAGCGTCGAGTTGGGTCAGCTCAATTCGCTCGGCTGGCTCTATCTTGGCTACGGGTTCGATCACCACCGTAGTCAGTATGATCCTTTCATGGAGAACGCCGGTACTACGCGTAAGTTGCTGCAGCGCAGGCGGCGTCTGATCCAATCGACCGGTAATAAACACTGCGGTGCCCGGGACGCGTATTATTTCTTCTCCGGTTATTTGCCCGATGAAAGTCTTGATATTGGTCGGGTCTACGCTTGCGATCTGCTGGACAAGTAATTCAGCGCCACGTCGCCAGGTCGTCATGACCGTGAATAGCAGTCCGCCGATCAACAACGGCAGCCAGCCACCGCTCGGAATCGTGACCAGGTTAGCGCCAAGGAAGCCGAGGTCGATGATCAGAAATCCGATCAGGAACGCGACGGCTGCCGGCAGTTGCCAGCCGCGACTTTCGCGCAGCACATTGAAGGCGAGTACCGTCGTGATCGCCATCGTAGAATTGACGGCCACGCCATAGGCGGCCGCCAGATTGCCGGAGGACTGAAATGTCAGTACCAGGGCGATAGCAGCGATCATCAAAAACCAGTTTACAGCGGGCATGTAGATCTGGCCGCGGGCGTCAGCAGACGTCTGTTGTACCGTCAGCCCAGGCAGCATGCCCAGTTGCATCGCCTGGCGGGTCATGGAAAAGGCGCCGGTAATAACGGCTTGCGATGCGATACAGGTGGCAGCGGTTGCGAGAAAAACAAGCGGTAACAGCCCCCAGGCAGGTGCCAGGTGATAGAAAGGGTGCGTGATTCCGACCGGGTCGGCGATCAACAATGCACCCTGGCCGAAGTAATTCAAAAGCAGCGACGGCAGTACAAACATGAACCAGACTTTGCTGATCGGGATGCGTCCGAAGTGACCAAGATCGGCGTATAGGGCTTCGCCGCCGGTCGTTACGAGGAATATTGCATAAATCGCGAAATAGCCAACCATGCCGTTGTTTGCGAAATACTCGATCGCATAACGCGGGTCGATGGCCATTAATACTTGCGGTTCCTGCAAAATTCCGCTCACCCCCATTGCCGCGAGAACGGCAAACCAGACCATTGTCAGGGGACCGAATATCGCGCCCACCCTGGCTGTGCCATTTCGCTGCACCGCAAACAAGGCAACCAAAATGCCCGCCGTTATCGGGATAACGTATCTGTCGAGATGTGGAGCGGCAACTTGCAGGCCCTCCACGGCGCTGAGCACCGAAATTGCCGGCGTGATCATTGCACCGCCATATAACATCGAGGCGCCGAGAATGCCCAACAGGATCAACGCGCGCCGCCCAAGCCGATCTTCACTACTATCGGGATTCAGTAGCGCAATCAATGCGAACGTACCGCCTTCCCCACGATTGTCAGCGCGCAGCACAAAAATCATGTACTTGAGGGAGATCACCAGGATCAGAGTCCAGAAGATCAGCGAAAGGACTCCCAATACATTGTCCGGTGTGACTGGAACTGGATTCTTGCCGCCGAAAGTCTCTCGCAGTGCGTAGATTGGACTGGTGCCAATGTCGCCGTAAACGACACCGAGGACTGCAATGGCAATAACCCTGGAAGTCCGACTGTGCGGCTGAGCGACCGGCGCGCGATCCAGTGCTTCTTTCTCTGCGTCGCGCCCTTGTGTGCCGTTATTGTTTGCCGTCATTGCACTATCTCTGCATCGATGATTGAAATCAGTCGACGTCGGTAACTTTGCCGCTTGCTTCAATGCCGAGTACGTTATCCGGCAGGTGTCCCGAGTGAGTGCCAGTAATGGTCAGTTCTTGATAATCCTAACCTTAGGGTCGAGTTGGGGCTTACCAACGGCGTTGACGTTATATCCGAATTCCTTCTCATCGCCGATGTTCGCCTCGTCGGGAAACAAATCCGTCGGGACACAGACGTCGAACTGATCGCTATTCGCTTTTCCAGGTTTCTTTCTCCCGCTGCTGTTAATCCAGCCCGCATCCGGCGTCTTGCCGGACGTTGAAACCAGGATATCGTCTACCCCGACGAGGTTGAACCGCAGTACGTCGCCTTGATGAGCCGTTTGTTGGTCCGGTGCTACCTTGATGTCAGCGTCTTTGTAATTGATATTTATCGGTACTATCCCGGGATTTGCGCCCGGGCAATTGTGTTCTGTCGTGGTTGAAGGTTTAGCGCAGGCACCGACAAACGCGATAGATACCAGTAAAACAGTCTGTTGCAGCCTAGTCATGTCGCTCTCCCACAGTTATTGGCTCGCTTAATTCAAGCATAGTCCGTTTCGCTGCAATTGCGAACTTTGCTACCGAATATCTTGAGAGTTCTCGCCGATCAGGCCTTCGAATCGTACGTCGCCATGCAGGTCGCCCAGCAGTGGATCCGCGGCGAGCATGGCGACCGGGTAACCCATGTCGACCGCCAATCGCAGAGCATCGATCGCCGCCGCTGCTTCACCGCGGTCATGCTTCAAAAGGCCGTCGTAATAGCGGGCATAAGGATCGCTCGGCACAATGCCCAATGCCCTTTCGATGAGGTTCCTGGCTTCCTCGGCATGACCGGTCGCGGCTATAGCCCATGCCTGAGCGTACAGAGTTTCCGGGTCATTCGGGTTCGTTTCCAGAAGCTCAGCGCCTATATCGAATGCCTTTTGGTAGGCAGCAGCCGCCTGATTCGGCTGTGATGAAAAACGCAATGCATCACCGAGATTAAGCCACCCGAATTGATCCTCGGGCATTTCCTCGGCAGCCTGTCGATGAATCTCTACCGATCTGTCGTAGTCCCCGAGGTAGTAATAAATGATTCCCAGGTTTGACAGGTGAATTGCAGTTCTTTCAATTTTCAGAGAGTTTCGAAATGCGTCGAGCGCAGCGTTGAAATCACCCAACATCAGTAGCGCGCTTCCAAGGTTACCGTGGTCCTGCCAATTATCCGGGTCGAGAAATACGACCTGTCGATACGCGTGTGCTGCATCAGCGTAACGACCATGGCCGAAATACAGTGCGCCCAATGAGTCCACGCTGCGCCAGTTGCCGGGCTGCAAGTCAATCGCCCTTTGGAGCATGCGTTCTGCTTCTTCGAACTGTTGGTCTCGCTCGAGAATGAGGGCCACGCCTTGCATCGCCAATACGTCGTTCGGGTTTATTGCCAGCGCACGACGATAGGCGCTCGCTGCTTCCGCCGCTTTGCCAGTAGTCCAGAGCAACTTGCCCAATGACGTATAAACAACATCCAGATTGGGATTAGCGTTGAGGGCCGCGCTGCAGGCAGACTCAGCCAGCTCGATATTGGCGCTGTCGTTGGTCAGTTGATAACGCGTCACGTACGCCCGGCAGATACCCGCATGGGCTGCCGAGTAGTTTCGGTCGATGGTGAGCGCCTTTTGAAAAAACCCGATGGCCTGATCGATCGCTGCTTCGTTGTAGGGCTGATCCAATACAGACTTGCCGCGGCGGTACAGCGCATACGCATCGAGAACTGGATCAATTTCACTGACAGCGAGTTCACTACCGGCGCCCTCGGGGAGCGCGACTCGAATGTTGGCGATGACAAGGCTCGTAATCTCGCGTTGGACTGGCATAAAGTCACGGAGATTTCTGTCGAAGCTGCGAGAAAAAACATGAAAGCCCGTGGCGGATTCGATGAGCTGAACGACGACCCGGAGATCATCGTCAATCACCCTCACACTGCCTTCGAGAAAGTAGGCGACACGCAGTCGTTTGCGAACAATATTGGATGATGCATTCGAAGGTAATGACCAGGAATCGCCACGCGACGAGACGGAAAGCCCTGGAATTCGTGCAAGTCGATCAAGTACGTCCTCGCCCAGACCATCACTGAACACCTGTGCGGTTTCATCATTGTTAATGTTTAGAAATTTCAACACTGCAACGGAGTTTGGATTGACGGGTATCAAATCCTCTGCATCGACTGTGACATTTTCGGCAGTGGTCGGCACCGTGAATCCGACCAGAACCTGATAGCCGGTGGCACCGATTGCTGCGATAACGCAGCCGACGAGAATCGCAAGGTAGTTCCGTTCGAGGCCGGAAAGTATTTTGCCTTGTTGCCTGCCTCGGTCGAGCAGCCAGCGTCCGCCACTTTGCTCGAGCAGCCAGGCAAGAATCAGGACCACGGGCATGCCGCCGATGGTTGCATAGATTACGAACGGCGGAGCCCAGGCTGGCAATCCGACTATCGGTGCCACGGCATCGACCACCTGGATCAACAGCCAGCCGAAGATGAGATAAGTGAGGCCAGCCTGAATCACACCGCGTCGCATCAACGCACTGACGAAACCGTCGTCAGCATTCATGTCCGGCGCATTATCCGACGGCGTGGATTCGGGACCATCTACTGGACGCGGCGCTACCAGCAGGCGGTAGCCACGCTTCGGCACTGTCTGAATAAGCCTAGGGTCATGCGCATGGTCGTTGAGACCATTTCGCAATTCGCCGATCGCGTGACTGAGAGCCTCTTGGCTTCCATGGCCCTGTCCCCAGACGGCGTGCAGCAGTACGTCACGTTCGATCAGCGCGAAAGGCCGTTCCGCGAGATACAGAAGGAGCTCAATTGCTTTCGGCTGCAGGTGCGCAGTGCCATTCGGGCCGGACACCGTTCCGCTGGTTGGCTCGATCAGCAGGTCCCGCAAATAAAACCCTTTCAACAAGCTGTGTTTCATGCGGACATCCGGGCGGAACCGAGATCGTAAGCATATCATCGGGAAACGCCATGGAGTCCGATTTGCGGGCTGAACGCCCAGGTAAAGAAAAGCGCAAGCGGCAGGTTCAACGCCCATTCGGGGGCGCCGAAATTCTCAAATACAAATTCGGCAATCTGTGCCGGGACCCAGCAAGCTGAGTGTCCCGGAACGGCGCTACTCGCCTACAGCGGCATCCGGGCCTTGTTTTTCTCCAGCCACGTCGCAAAAGACTGCAGCGACGCATTGAGTGCCCGGCTTCGGGCGACATCGCGTGCACCGCAATAATAGCCATTGAAGTCGCGTTTAAACTGGAACATGTTGCCGAGGTCGTCTGCGCCGGGAAAACCAAGGCCGCGATAGTCGTCGGCTGAAACTTCGTTGTAGCGCACGGGCACGCCCAACGCCTTACTTAACGCGGCCGCCATGTCCGCGCCGGTGAGGTGTTCGCCGGCGATGCCGACAGTTCTGTTGATATATCTTGTGCCCGCCTTGAAAATACCGAACGCACAGCGGCCGATATCATCTCTGGCGATGCCCGGGAGTCTCCGGTCGCCCATTGGCAGTGTGATCGCGTAAACATTGTCCGGGCCCTTCTGCGGTCCCATGCCAAAGTGAATCAGGTTGTCCCAGTAGAATGACGTGAGCAGCATCGTTGTCGGCACGCCGAGATCCCTGAATACCTGGTTCGCCTCTGCCTTGGCATCAAAATGCGGCACTTTGTACTTGCCCATTAGTGTCGGCATGCGCGTGTCCTCCAGCGGCACCCATTTTCGCGTGTCTTCAAACGTGGACCAGATGACGTGTTGGAGCTTCGCTGCCTTGGCCGCTTCCGCCAGATTGACCGCTTGTTGGGTCTCTTTTCCGGGTGAGAAATGTTCCCAGTAATTGGTCACGCAATAGGCCCCGAAAGCACCCTTGAATGCGCGCTTAAGGCTGGCCAGATCGTCGAGATCTGCTTTCACGACTTCTGCACCCAGACGCGCGAGCTCACGGGCACTGTCCGTTTCTGCATTGCGGGTGACTGCGCGTACGGCAAAGGTCCGCGCCGGATCTGCCAGGAGCGCGCGCACGAGACTGCCGCCCTGAGCGCCCGTGGCACCGGTGACGACGATGATGGGTTTCGCCGTAGCGGACGATTTGCGGGTACTGGTCGTAGCCGGTTTTTTCTTAGCGGCGGGCTTTTTCTTAGCGGTCTTGGTCGCTTTCTTTTTTGCGGCGGGCTTTTTTGTCGCGGCTTTGGTCGCTTTCTTCTTGGCAGCTGGCTTCTTCTTTACGTTTTTGGCCGTTTTCTTTTTCCCGGCAGTTTTCTTTGCCGCGGCCTTCGTCGCCTTTTTCTTGCCGGCCTTGGCCGGCTTCTTCTTGGCAGCTGGCTTCTTCTTTACGTTTTTGGCCACTTTCTTTTTCCCAGCGACGCGTTTCTTCGTCGCCGTGCCGGCCTTTTTGCGGACGATCGCCTTCTTACTCTTCGCCGGAGCTTTCTTCTTTCCTGTAGCGACTTTCTTCTTCACAGCAGCAGCCTTTTTCCGCGCGACAGCGGTCTTCGTCTTGCGAGTGGTGCGTTTTTTCGTGGCCATGAGATGCTCCCGATCGAATAGGTAAATGTACAAAAGAAGAAAATTCCGTGAACGCGCCTGACGCCCAACGGCCTGTGAGATTTATACGCCTTCCCTTGGGGCGGAAGCAACATACAGACGATTAAGGTGGCTTAGCGCGTTATGCATACGCCCGCCAGTATTGACCACTTTCCGCTCGCGAAAGTGGCAGCCGAAACAGCAATTTCACTGAATCCTGATATGTCGTTGGTGCTGGCGGCATTTGGCGAGGGCGTATCTGAACAAAGGTGACCGGGTAACGGCGCATAGACTTCACGACGAATCGCTGGAGAATGGGTTTTACGCCTACAGTTCAGCGTTCGTAACGGCAACTACTCCGCTACTTCACTCACGGCGCGATATTTTGATTGCCGCTAAAGAAATTCGTCGGGTCGTATTTCCTCTTTACGTCAGTCAGTCGCTTAAAGTTGGCTTCATACGCCGCCTCGATATTTCCTGCGCCTTCATCACTTGCCATGTAATTGACATACGCTCCGCCTGTCGAAAACGCTTTCAGTTCGTCACTGAAAGTTCTAACCCAGGCAACGATGCGATTATCGTCAACGGCGTCAACCCAGGTACCGAAAACAGACGTGTTGTATTGTGCGGCGCGATTCGAAAATGCCGTATCGTGAGCGCCGACCCGGCCGACGGCGCCGCCCAGATGTTCAATTAGTATCATCGATTCGGGCGATGGCAGTTCGTCGGACCGCGCGACGATCGCATCAATCGCCGCGTCGCTTAACTCCGTCATAAAGTTTGAACGCCAGTAATTTCTGAGCCCGGGAGGGGAGCCTGCGTCAAACAGAGATTGCTGTGCCTTATACGATGTCGGTCCGATGAAATCGAGAGCAGGCGGTCCAAACTCCTTAATCGGTTTTACCAAACGTTCGCCATCACTGGCCGGTCCTTTGTGGCAAACGATAATGACGCCGGCATTCTGCCCTTCAACCGGCGTTCCCGGTGGGCCGACTATTACGCCCGCCATCGTAGTGACCGAGTCCGGCGCCTTCGACGTGTAGTCGCGGTAGAAATGGAACATCTCCTTCAACATGCTTTCGGGATACATCGCCATTCCGCCAACGATCGGTTCGAGGTCGTGCAGTTTGAATTCAAATGAGGTGACGACTCCGAAATTGCCGCCGCCGCCTCGTATCGCCCAATAGAGATCGCTGTTTTCCTTTTCGTTGACGACGAGCAAGCGTCCATCCGCTGTGACAACATCAGCCGCCATGACATTGTCGCAACTTAAGCCATGCTTGCGCATGATCCAACCAAGGCCGCCGCCCAGTGTCAGGCCGCCGACGCCGGTCGTCGAAACCGTGCCGCCGTTTGTGACCAGATTGAATGCCAATGTCTCTCTGTCGAGTGCGGCCCATATCGCGCCACCCTGGACACGTGCTCGTTTTTTGGCCGGGTCTACCCAAATCCCATGCATGCCTGCAAGGTCGATGGTGATGGCGCCGTCTTTCAGGGCTTTGCCGGCAACATTGTGTCCGCCGCCGCGAACCGACACCGGGATATTGTTGTCGCGCGCATATTTCACAACATCCATAACGTCCGCCGCTCCGGTACAACGGGCGATAGCTGCAGGATGTTTGTCGATCATGCCGTTCCACACTTTGCGCGACTCATCGTAGGCATCGTGCCCCGGCAGGATCAGCTCGCCGCGAAGGAGGCCAGCGAGATCGTCAAACCCGGAGGCAGCCGCAGCGCTCAAGCCACCTGCCGTCTGTGCAAAAGATATCTTTGGCGACCCCAGCAGGGCGAACCCGC
Source organism: Woeseiaceae bacterium (assembly GCA_022866645.1). Classification (GTDB taxonomy): domain Bacteria; phylum Pseudomonadota; class Gammaproteobacteria; order Steroidobacterales; family Woeseiaceae; genus UBA1847. The sequence goes on from JALHUQ010000166.1 coordinate 12,811, forward strand.
CAACGGCTGCAGATCCCACCAGTAAATCTCTGCGCGAAATACTGCCACTAGTCTTTTTCATTATTATTCTCCTCAGTGGGCTTAATTTTGATTAGTCGTCGTCTCTGATATCGACGCGAACACGTAAGACTGGCTCGAGGCGTCCCGATTTCGAATTGTGCTGGCCCAGGAAGACATAAAATGTTTCTTGTGATTCGGGCAAGCTGTCATTGATCAGTGGGATGCGCAGCGTCTCGAACACTTCGCCCGAGGTGAACCCCTCGACTGGACGCTCTATGGGGATATAGTCCCTGTCCGCAATGGCGTTCTGATCACTTGTCCACCAGAAGACACGCTCTGCCGGGTTTCCAGGGCGTCTGACGGTGATGCGTGCGGCAACATCGCGTTCCGATAGGATGATGTAGGACTGGACCGGAATGAGTTGGGACGTCGATTGCGGCGCATCGGCAAGGACTGCCTCACTCGCGGGCGCATCGACTTCAGCATCGACTTCAACATCGTCATCTAATCGCGATGCGTTGGCCGCTGAATCCACTAGCGGCTCATCGGCCGGCAACGTTGCAGCCGCAACGGTCGTGCCAGTCGTTTCCACGTCAGCAGCGTCCTCGGCAATGGGTGGTGCCGGGGCAAGATCAACCACACTGATCGGCAAACTGACGTTGTCGCTCGTGGCAATTCTGCCGGCCAGGTATGAATCGACGTAGTTGGTCAGCGTGACTATGTCATTTTGCGGCTGGCCATAGCCGAGCCAAGTGCTAAGTCCGACAAGGGTCACGACCAGGATCGGCGACGGCAAGCGCTTGGCGCCTTTATGCGTCGCCTTATATTTCTCGCGCGCGCTGTACGGCTCTGCTATCGGCCCGATCGGCGGGTCGACCTGCTTATCGGCAGCGAGTTGATTCGATGCGCGCACGCTGGGCGGCGGGTCCGCTGAACGTGCTGCTGGCTGTAACCGCTCCGTGCCGGTGATGCCGAATGCTTGCAGAAAATTTGCCACCGTCGGCGTTCGCTGCTCGCGATCAAATGCAAGCGTGCGACGCAGCGCGTTCCATTGTTTTTCCGGCAGGGTAGCGATGGGGGCGAGTTTGATTCCCGCACGACGAGCGTCAGCCGGGGCGAGAAAATTGAAGGGATGCCGGCCGGTCAACATCTCGTAGGTCAGGCAGCCCAGTCCATAGACATCGTCCACGGTGTCGCAATGACTGAATGGAACTTTCGAATCGACGCCGCGGAGTGCTGGCGAGGCGGAGTCCAGCGGCACCACGTCGAGCAGCCGGATATCAAGGTCTGCAGTAATAAAGACGTTCTCGGCTGTCAACTGGCCGTGCACGATGGACTTGGCATGCAAAAACTGGAGTGCGTCGCCAACGGCGCGAATGACAGGACTCGCCTCATACCATGACAGCGTCGTAACGTCGTTCAGTACAAATCTGAGAGACGCACCGTCGAGATAGTCCATGGCGAGATAGCCGTGTCTCCCGTCATGCTCGACCTCGAAATACGAGACAATATTCGGGTGAGCGGCGGCTCGAATTTCGGCATAGCCCGATTTGAGCTTGCTAAAAAGTGGACGGTTCTGAGCGATCTTACCGGGGAGCAACTGGATCGCCACGCGCCGACCGGTGTCGACGTCGCGATGCTGTTCATCGTCAGCCGCGTAAATATCACCGATCCGGCCGCGCCCGATTCGCGCATTCAGTCGATAGCGGCCGGCGACCAGTCGCCGATCCGTGCGATCAGTTTGTTGCTCGTGAGGTAGCTCTGCTGGTGTCATTATTGGGTCTGCCTCCGCGTACGTAGGGCGTAGCGTTCGACTCGAAGCGACCTCATGCACAATACGGGAATGAGACCGAATGATGCCAAGCATACTGTATTTTTTTCACACGGAGACAGATTAAAGGGTCGAAAAGTCAATCCGTCAGTACCGTTTAGAAGTGCAATACAGCGCCGGGGCCCGATTGGGCCCCGGCACACGCCTTATTTCTCGAAGCCGATAAAGTACGCTCGCGAACCATCATCGATGGCGAAGGCCAGCGCATCATTCGGCGCAAAAAAATCTGCGAGGAACGCGAGGCCCACGTAATCGCCGGCTATCGCGCAGCCGCTGATAGTGCTCTGCACTTCGTACAGGTTGAAGCGCGCGTCGATGATGGCGAACTGCCCCATCGAAACGCAGCCCATCGTGTTTTGCCCGGTGAAGCTGCCGTCAGCGGCAATCGTGAACGTAACCGTCGGATTCAGGAAGTCGTCGTAGCTGATCCAGGAACCCGCAAGCAAATTGAGCGCCGACGCCCGCGCGTAAAACGTCGGGTCATAGAAGAACTCGAAGCTACCGCTTTCGCCGGCCACCGTGGTCCAGGTCCCGGACATTTCGCTGCGCCCGGTGATCGTTCCCGCGATCGTGACGGGGGTGGCCGAACTGCCATCCAGCCAGAAAATATTGGCATCGGCGAAGGCCGTTCCGTCTCCGACGAGGTCGTTGCCGACAATGCTGAAGTTGCCGGACATCTGCACGGCGGATTCAACCGACACGAAG
>JALHUQ010000167.1 GCA_022866645.1 Woeseiaceae bacterium
GACCAGTCATGCACGCTACCGCCGTAGCCAACGATTTGATACGTCGTGCGCGCCGAGTGGATGCTGTGAATCAGGACCTTCATATCGACGGTATTGCCCGTATTGCCATCCGCTGAGTTCGGGTTATGGCAGGTTACGCAATATTCGACGTCGGTTCGCGGACCGCCGTGAAACTCGAGACGATCATGACAGGCGTCACACGTATCGTTATCAACAATACGGCGCTCGAATAATGGATCGCCTCCAACCGGCACGAAGGTGACTATGCCGTTTGATGATATCGGTGCCTGTTCGCGAATTTCGATGCCGAGGCGATGTGTCTTGGCGCCGTCAAAGACCGGTCCTGCCGGATAGGCAGTCAGGTCGTTGGCGAATGTGTAGGCGTAAGTGCCGTCTCCGTTGTCAACAAATGTCCCGACCGAGCCTCTCTCTGCATCTGCCTGCACGTTAGGAATTCCGCCATCCGTACGCGTAATGTAGGACTGCCACTCGCTGGAGCCGCCGCCGCTGCCGGGTGACAGCTGCGACAAGGTAAAACGAATGTCGGCCGCCGGCAGGCCATTGAGGCCCTGATTGAGGTCGTTAGTCAGCTTCAGACTGACTGTCGGCGCACCGCCGCCGGCAGGGACGGCGATCCCGGTTACGGCAATGTTGATTCTGTCGGCGGAATCAATAGGAATTCCGCTACCCGTGGATGGTCCTGGAGGTCCCGGAGGCCCGGCGGGCCCACCTGGCCCTGCGGCGCCGTCAGCGCCATCGCTGCTGCAAGCGGCGAGGGAAAGACCCAGCAACATGAGAGAAAATATGTGGACCGCACGGTTTGTGAGAATAGCCATTGTTCGTCACCCTGTTTGTTGGTTGCGGCGGAGTCTGATGCCGCAGCTCTTTTTTCATGCCGTAATTGTAGCGTCGCAGCCTTTAGTGTTGTTATAGCTGATCGCCGTTCGGACGCCCGTAGTTATACGTATTTAGTTTCGGCTCTGTATTGTGCCCTTCGTGGCCGGCCCTTGGCCACAAAAAAGCCGGGAGATTTCTCTCCCGGCCAATTGCTACCATAACCTGTAGGGGGTTATTCGAACAAACTCATGATCTTGTCGATGATGCCGTAAAGGACCAGGTCGTCGTCATCGTTTTCTTCCAGGGTACCAAACGCCTTGGTGTGCGCGTTCCACGCTGCGAGATCGCCAGCCAGGTCGGCGTTGATCAGGTCAGCCCTGTGGCAGCCACCGCAGGCCCTTGACGCAGGACCGGTGACATACTCAGGTACGGTACCAATATTGCGGTCAGCGATCGCCCAGGACTTGGAAAGTACTCCTGGCATCGACTTCGACTGATCCGGCACATTGTACATACCGTCCAAATGGCAGGCTTCGCAGTTCCTGATCGTGAAGTTCGGGAACGTGTGCTCGATGTGCAGCGCAGCTCTCGCATCTTCGACCGGATCGTTCGCCGCAGCGACATCGTCAAAGTCGAACACCTGGAACGAGTGAATCGCGTGCACGTAGGAGTCGATAGCGCGGGACGCCATCTCAAGGTGGCTGCCGGGGCTCGTCGTTACGTGGCAGTTCTTGCAGACCTCGATTCCATCGCCGCCGCGACCACTGCCGTCGTGGAAGCTGCTGGCCAGTGCGTCGTGGCAGACGTTGCACTTCGCGGTGTCAACCGTCGCGTTGGCGCCTTTGAAGTAGTCAGCGACCACCATGCTGCCACCCAGGTCGAAGGTTTCGTTTGCCGCCTTGAGAACAGCATCAATGCCACCAACTTCTATCGCCGGCGTAATGGTAATTTCCGCCATCTTGATAGTGCCGTTAGCGATCATCGTTGGGATGTCTTCAGGCAAGAACGTCGTAGGCACATAGGCTGCCAGATCGACCGAGACCATCCAGTCGCCAGGAACACTGGCGGCATCCTCTGTGAACAAGGGATTCGCACCGCCACCGGAACTCTCAGGCGTGTATTCCAGCCTGCAGCCGCCCGGAGTACCGTTTCGGCTCGGGCAAAGCGTGCTGCCATCGCTGCTGTGAGAAGCGACGATGAAGTTCTTGCTGTCCCAGCCATAGAGTGACACCAGAACGCCGGGCACGATCGCCGGATCATTCGAGCTGAAATTGACCGTCAGAGTGCTGCCGCTAATCGTAATATTATCGATAGAGACTGTGTAAAGGTCGGAGTATTTCTCCCCGGCGGCGTTGTAGATATCAACGTCATAACCGGTGTGTATCTCGTTGAACCTGGCTGCGATTCCGGTAAACGGAAAGACATTCGGGTCGCTATGACAAGTCGAGCAGTTGTCGTTGATGTCGTGGATGCCAGCGAACCCGGATTCGTCCCACAGATACTGCAGCGGCGGGGCCCTGTTCGCTTGAGCGTAATCCTCGCCCGGTTTGGCATCGATACCTTGCACCGCGTGACAGCTCTTGCAGGTCTCTGCTTTGAAGTTCGCATCGACCAGGATCTGGTCCAATTTGTCTTCATGGCAGGTGTTGCAGTTCGACATGGACATTGGATACGGGAACTCCATGGCGTGCGACATGTGCACATCGTTCATGAGTGTGGCTTTGTAAGCGTAGTCCGCAGTCGCTGCTTCCCCGGTCGCCCAGTTGAATGGTTCGTCAACCATGTACTGCCAGTCAGGATGGCCGCCATTGCGGTCGTCATAGTGACAGCTCTTGCAGGCGGCGAAGTCGGGAAGATTCGCGACCTCGGGTCCCCGATACCCGTGCTTCAGGTACGGCGTGCCGTGGCATTTCTCACAACCGGCGACATTCGCCGCGGATACATAGGAGTCCGGATCAGCAACGTTGGCATCGCCAAAGGCCAATGCAACGTTGGCGACGTTGTCATACAAATGAACGTGACTCCCCGCCGGCAATTCCGAACTTGGACCCTCATGGGTGAATAGTGAGTCATCAGCGATATAGCCGTAGACCATGCCGTTAGCCGTGGGGTCGAAGCTCACACCGTTTTGCGTCAACCTGTAGACACCAGGCGCAACGGTCGTGAGAGTGTTCAGGCGCGTGTTGCCGTTGATGTAGGTTCGTGTCGCGCTGTCGTACTGGGTCACATAAAAGGCCTTTTGATCCAGTCCGGCATAGTCCGTGAACGCCACGCCATTCTTGGTAATGCTGAAATCCAGGCGGAGGTCAAAGAGACCGGCATTGGGCGTGCTGGTGAAGCCCGTGAAAGTCATCACGAAC
>JALHUQ010000168.1 GCA_022866645.1 Woeseiaceae bacterium
AAAATAATTCGGTGGTTCCGAAATTCGCGCATGCAGTCGCGCAACTGTTGTAATAAGCGAACCGGTTTTTCAAGGGATGGCGCGCGAGCCACAAGAAAGGTAGGTATGGGTTGGATGTTACTGAAGACGACTAGAATTATGGATGCGAATGCGATCAGCGCGAGCAGTAGAGGGTACATAATATTGAGAGATACGAACCAGTCGAAATTAAAAATCGCACCGATAACGAGTGCGATGAACAATCCGGTCAACCCTGTGAAGCGTTCAACTAGCATGGAACCCCACACGATCTTCCAATGTTCCGAGCCGACATGTCGTGTAAGTAGAGACGCCCGTACGATATCGCCACCTACATTGGAGGGAAGAAAATTATTAAAAAAAACGCCGATTAAGAATTTGCTTATCAGTAATATTCCGCCGACCCGAAGGCCACGATTCGCCATAAGGATCTGCCATTTATAAGCGCCACACCACATGGCCAGCGGCAATATGGCAATAGAGGCAAAATACCACGAATACTCTGCATTAAGCAGATAAAGGCGTAGCGATTCGTGCTCGACTTGAGCAAGAAGCCATCCGAGCAGACAGATACTTAGGATGATCCTAATGAACTTTGATTTAGTCACTTAATCATTATTTTTCGAGTGTGGCAATTGAGGAGGATTTGATGGTCAGTAATTTTAATTGCCGGGCCCAGCCGTGGTCAGAGCTAGGGTATTGAAATGCATCGCGTGCAGTATTGCACAGTTCGAAACGTTTTATGATGAACCTCGAATTTTCTAATGAAGATCGCCCAAATGAAAATCATGGGTAATTGCCATTTAGGTAAGTGTGGACCAGTCCTGTGCTCGTGCACTTGAGACTTTGGCCAATTCGGATTACAAAAATTATCGAAAATAGCCAAGTCACATAGACCAGGCGCCCCTCGACGAACGATGAAAAGACGTCTCAAATCTTAGCAATTGAAACCAGTCGCTTCGAGAATATCTTCTCGTCCTTACCATACATTTTGAACGTTATGCGTAACATGATCGAAATTAGTCCTGTCAGGGCTTTTGCGATGTAGTTCAAGGGGTTTCCGTAAAGGACGTAGTTGTCGAGTGGGTACGTCGCCCACTCGGCATAGCCGCTGGCCTTAAACGCTTGGTCGAGGCTAAGGGACGTCCAAGCCGAGTAATGGTCAATGTTGGTCCCGAAATGATCCGGTGCAGTAATCGGGTTGGCGTAATTTCCGGCATTTAAGGCAACGCTGCCACCGGCGGCCAATCTCGATTTGACCAGCGCCAGCACATGCAAGAATTCATGCTTCGTAAGATGATTGATTTCCTGTTCCAGGATAATCATGTCGTAGCTTTCAGTTTTTTCTGTCAAATACTCCATCGCGTCTGCCACGATGACATTCAGGGAGCGTTTGCCGGCGAGTTCGACCTTTTCCGGATCCGAATCGATACCCAGTACCTCCATATATCCCGACTGATTCAGGTAGTCGACGAAATATCCGGGCCCCGCGCTGACCACTAAAATTTTGGCATTTTTTTGTTCAGGTAAATACGGACCGAAGTTTCGTTTGTAAAGCCTCGGATAGTAGGTGTAGCCGGCTTCTATGTCGGCTATACCTTCACAGAAGGTAGTCCATGGAAACAAGCGAGCTGTAAGTGCATGGCTGGTCTTGCGGGACTCGACCGGGTCGCCGTTTCTGGCAGTAGATGATTCGCCCACAAATTCTTCGGTTGTCTTTTTTTCGTCCATATTCTTACTTCTCTCACATTAGGGTTGATCGACTTAAATCTTCGTTAACGGAATAATCCAATGTCTGCAAATAGTTTCACTGGGTAGCCTGGGCCACGCCTCAAACAGAGTATTTTGTCGTTCTTGTTGTTAGGGAAATTTGGGGAGTAGTTGTCATCGTAAAATATGCGGAATGTCCGATAACCATTGCCAATATCGTTCGGCGCCTCCCCGAATGAATCGAAGGGTTCTATATCTTGCGGTTAGCGTCCTTTTTCTTTCCATATCCATACGATTCTCGCAATGCGTCTATTACTTTTCGCAACTATGATAACCAAGCCTGGTGGAATTAACCGGTGGCGGCTGACTGACTTAAATTCAGTCTTCCGCGCCATATAGATAGGTACCACCCACGAGGTGTCGCAGGTCTTCCTCAGATCCGCTTAGACCGATGGTTGAGAGGCGATTCGACTGCTTGACCTCGACAATTTTGAGTTCGCGAATCACTCGGTCTGTGCCCTCGAACCGCACACGATCACCAGGGTTGGGTTCGCCAAGACGCACTGTGACTCGTGCACGAACCTCACCCGGTTTCTCCGAGTGAATCGCGAGCGCGTGAATCAGTAATTTTTCGGATTTGCTCATTTACCTGCACTGCTTTATGTCTGCGGCACGGTCTAACATCGTGTCTCGAATTGTCTCAAACTAATCAGAGAACGGATTTATAAGTCTCCAGGTACCGTTCTGCAACTTTTTGCCACGTGTACTTATCGAGAATACGGCGACGTCCCGATTTGCCCATCTCGATCCGGGCATCACGGTTCTGGATCATCGATTCGATATTCGCACGCAGTAAGTCCGGTCGACCAGGCGGGCAAAGCAGTCCGTCGACACCATGGCGTACCGTTTCGGGGATGCCACCGACGTTGGAGGCCAGTATCGGGAGCTCACAGGACATCGCCTCAGTGAACACGAGTCCGAATGATTCCGTTTCCGATGGAAGGACGAAGGCATCCATTTTTTGGTAAAGCAGCGGCAGTTCGTCATTACCCACATAGCCGGTGAATCGAACCCGATCACTAATGCCCATTTCAATTACGCGCTTCCGCAATGTCTCTTCATACGGGCCGGTGCCGACGATGGTCAGTTCAATTGGTAGTGGTTCTGGTTTTGCACAAGCCTCAATGATGACGTTAATTCCCTTGCGCTCAAGCAGTCTCGCGACCGTGACGAGCCTGAGTCGTGGCATATGCTCGCGGCTATCGGGAGGCAGGAAATGAACCTCATCGATACCATTGGGAATAACACTGTAGTCGAACTCAGGAGAAGTGTTTCGCGCGATGTCCGCAAGCGCCTCACTCAAACAAACAACTTTGTTCGCCTTGGTCCAGATTCGACGTGTCAGGGGCTTCGTCATGGAGTGAATGATTTCGACTTTGCGATTGAACGGATCGTACCCGGGTACATCCGATCCGCGCAGTGACACAACAGTAGGCACGTTCCCGCCCGTGCCTGGCAACAAGGTTAATAGCCCGGTCGGCAGAGAAAAGAAAAAGTGCTCAAGATCGTATTTTTTTTCCGAGTGCAACGTGCGTCGTTTGAATGCTGCAGCCAACAAATATGTATACGCACCACGCAGGCCGCAGTCGTGTAGTCCCTTGCGCCAGCTCGCGGCGCGGTACACGGGAACATCGTCAATTACGTCGCCATCGCGCTCGTCGGTAATCCGGGCTGTCAACACGTCAGCTTCAACCCCCATGGTGCGCAGGCGCTTTGCAATGTTCAGCGTCGCGTAGCCGGCGCCACCGCCGGCGGGCGGGAATTCGTAGTTAAGTAGAAGTACCTTCATTGATATTTGGTGATAGCGATCAGTCGATCGATGAGCGTTGAGGGGAGAATGTCAGCAGAAGTTACTTTTCGTCACGTGGC